>JAITON010000054.1 GCA_031289935.1 Treponema sp. | reverse complement strand
GTGCAGGAGACCGCCCGTGCGTGGGGCCTTCCGGTACACCTGGACGGGGCCCGTATCTTTAACGCCGCCGCCGCCCTGGGCCTGGAAGCCCGGGACATTGCCGCCCGGGTGGACTCGGTGATGTTCTGCCTGTCCAAGGGGCTCTGCGCCCCGGTGGGCTCCCTCCTGGCCGGCCCCAGGGACTTTATCGCCGAGGCCCGTCTTAAGCGGAAGATACTGGGGGGCGGCCTCAGACAGGCGGGGGTGCTGGCCGCCGCCGGTATCCTCGCCCTGACCGAGCAGACGGCCCGCCTGAACGAGGACCACGCCCGGGCCCGGAAGCTGGCATCGGCCCTGGGGGCCATCCCCGGCATCAGCCTGGAGGAGGGGGACATCAACATGGTTTTCTTCAGCTTTCCCCCGGCCCGGGAACCCGGAACCGCCCAAAGGATCGTGGAAGGCTTTGCCCAGGGGGGGGTCAAGATCAGCCCCCCCGGCGCGGGGCAGTTCCGCTTCGTGACCCATTACTGGATAGGAGATGCCGAATTGGACCGCATCATCAAAACTGCAAAGGAAGTATTCAGCTTATGACTTATTATGAAGCCCGCCGCGCGCGGGTCTGCGACTGGATGGTTCGGGAAGGTATCGCCATGGCCATGTTCGAGGATACCGAAGGCCGCCGGGACCCCGCCCTGCGCTGGCTCTGCGGCCACCCCGGGGACGCCCTGCTCTTTCTTCAGGCGGATAAGAGGACCCTGCTCGTGGCCTGGGACATAAGCATAGCCCGGTTCCACGGGGAGGTGGACCATATAAGCCCCTACAGCGATTTCGGCCGGCGGCCCATCGAAGCCCTCCGCAACGCGGCGGAGTTCCTCAAGGCGCCCTACGGTTCCCGGCTGGAAATCCCCCCGGTTACCCCCTATCCCCTGTTCCTGCAATACCTGGAAGAGAGCGGCGATTATGACATCCTCTGCCGCAGGAACGGGCTCCACGACGCGGTCCGGGACTACCGGGCGGTCAAGGACGAGGAGGAAATCAGGATATACCACGAGGCGGGGGCCATTACCAACGGGCTGATCGACCAGCTCGAGGCGGGGGTCCGGGAGGGGGTCATCAAAACTGAGCTTGACGCGGCCCTCTTTCTTGAGGCCGAAAGCCGGCGGCAGGGCTGCGAGGGGCTGGGCTTCGAGACCCTGGCGGCGGGGCCCTCCCGGAGCTTCGCCATCCACGCCTTCCCGGCCTATACGTCGAGGGACTTCGGCGGCCCGGGCATGTCCATTCTGGATTTCGGGGTCCAGTACCAGGGCTATATCACCGACGTAACCATGAGTTTTGTCCGGGGGCCCCTGAGCCGGGCCCAGGAAAAACAGATAAGCCTGGTCGAGAAGGCCGCCAGGACCGCCCTGCCCCTGATGGTAAGCGGGGCCGTGGCCCGGAACATAGCCCTGGCGGTGGACGATCTCTTCGGCAAGGCCCGCAAGGTCATGCCCCACGGCCTGGGCCATGGGGTCGGTCTCGAAACCCACGAGGCCCCGGCCCTGAGCAGCCGGGCGGAAAATACCGATGTCCTCAAAGCCGGGATGATCGTAACCCTGGAGCCGGGGCTCTACCACCCGGTCCTGGGGGGCTGCCGGCTGGAGAACGACGTGCTTATCACCGATGCGGGGCCCCAGCTCCTGACCAACTCCCGGATAGTCCGCCTCTAGAGAAACCCACGGTCCTGCAAGCGCGTGCCGTGTCTGGGGTGCTGGGGAGTTTCGGCTACGCCGAAACTCCAGGTCTGATGCGTGTCTGGGGTGCTATGCCCTGCTATCCGGCGTAGCCGGATAGCAGGGGACTGTAGTCCGTGTTGCCAAGACCACGGCACGGGAAGTGCGGGCTATAGTCCGGGAAGTGCGGGCTATAGTCCGGGAAGCGCGGGCTATAGTCCTCCCCATGGGACAGTAGTCCGGCCCACGGGGACTGTAGTCCGGTCAAGGGGGACTATAGTCCGGCCAATGGGGGCTTTAGTCCGCCCCACGGGACTTTAGCCCGGCCAACGGGGGCTATAGTCCGGGAAGCGCGGGCTATAGTCCGGGAAGCGGGGGCTATAGTCCGGGAAGCGCGGGCTGTAGTCCGTGTTTACAGGACCACGGCCCGCCACGGCGGGGGACGGTCCGCCGAGCGCGGGGGACGGTCCGTGTTTGCAAGACCACGGTCCGTGTTTGCAAGACCACGGTCCGTGGTTGCAAAGCGCTCCGGTTCCGGGTTACACTGGGCCCATGGAAACAAACGAGCTGCTTGACGCGTGCCGGCAGGAACTGGGCCGGCGGATTGTAGGCCAAAGGGAGATGGTCGACGGGCTCCTGGCGGCGGTGATCGCCGGGGGGCACATCCTCCTGGAAGGGGTGCCGGGGCTGGCCAAGACCCTGGCGGTCAAGAGCCTTGCGGAGATTACGGGCCTTTCCTTTAAGCGGATACAGTTTACCCCGGACCTGCTTCCGGCGGATCTTACGGGCACCCTGGTCTGGGAACAGGCCCGGGGGGCCTTTTCGGTGCGCCGGGGGCCGGTCTTCGCCAATCTGATTCTGGCGGACGAGATCAACCGCGCCCCCGCCAAGGTCCAGTCGGCCCTGCTGGAGGCCATGGAAGAGGGCCAGGTTACCATCGGCGAGACGAGCTACCCCCTGCCGGAACCTTTCCTGGTGCTGGCCACCCAGAACCCTATCGAACAGGAGGGCACCTACGCCCTGCCCGAGGCCGAACTGGACCGTTTTCTCTTAAAGCTGCTGGTCCGCTACCCCGGGCAGGCCGAGGAGCTGGCCATTCTGAAGGGGCAGGCGGAAGGGGAGGGGCGGCATGAGCCCCTGGCTCTGATCCTGGACGAGGGGGCCCGGAGGGCCCTTAAAACCGCCGCAAAAGCGGTCCGGGTGGACGAGCGGATCGCCGCGTATATGGTTTCGATGGTCGCGGCCACCCGGCCCGCCGGTGGGACGGCCCGTACGGCTGTAGAAGGCCGGGAAGGCCCCTCTGGGGGACTCTACCGGTATATCGCCCTGGGGGCATCCCCCCGGGCAAGTATCGCCCTGTACCGGACGGCCCGGGCCTGGGCCCTCTTCGCCGGCCGCGATTTTGTCATCCCCGAGGATGTAAAGGCCGCAGCCCTGCCGGTCCTCCGCCACCGGATCATCCTTTCCTACGAGGCCGAGGCGGACGGCCTTGACCCGGACGAGATCATCTCCCGGCTATTGGCCCTGGTCCCGGTGCCCTGATGGCTGCTCTGGACCGGTGGTAAGGAAGCTGTTTTGGATAGAGCCGAACTCCTGCAAAGGATTGCCGCCTTTCGCCTGGCCTCCCGGAACCCTGCGGAGGATATGCTGGCCGGGGAATTTGCCTCGGTCTTTAAGGGCGAGGGCCTGGACTTCGACGGGGTCCGGCATTACGAGCCCGGCGACGACGTGCGGAGCATCGACTGGAACGTAAGCGCCCGCTTCGGCCGGCCCTATGTGAAAATGTACCGGGAGGAGCGGGAACTCACGGTCTTCCTGGTCCTGGACTGCTCGGCCTCTATGCGTTCCCCGGGGCAGGGGCTGAGCCGTTTTGACCAGGGGGTTCTGAGCCTGGCCCTGCTGGCCTTTTCGGCGGAAAGGGGGGGCCAGCGGCTGGGGGCCCTGTTTTTCGACTCCGGGATCAGCCGGATTTTCCCGCCCCGCCGGGGAAGGAAGCACATCATGGCGGTTATTGGCGCGGCCCTGGACTACGGGTCCGGGGACGGCGCCGCGCTGCGGGGCGCCCCGCTGCGGGGTAGCGCGCTGGGAACGGCCCTTTCCCTGAGCGCCCGGATGCTCAAACGCCCAAGCCTCGTGGTGCTGATCTCGGACTTTTACTGCGTGGACTGGGAGGCCGAGCTCCGGAAACTCGCGGCCCGGCACGACTGCGTTACCATCAGGTTGACGGATCCCCTGGACGGGGATCTTCCTTCCGGGGGGCTCATCAGCTTCTCTGATGCTGAAACCGGCGGGAGCTTCCCCGCGCCGGCCTCCCATGGGGGGTTCCGGGGGGCCTGGAATACCTGGCACGAGGACCGGGCCCGGCTCTGGCAGAGCATCTGTGAACGGGCCGGGGCCTCGCTCCTGGAACTCTCCACGGCCGCCGATGCCCTGCCCGTTCTCCGGCGCTTTTTTAAGGCCCGCCTGCGGGCGCCGGCCCGGCTGCGGGGACGGGCCTGATGGCCGGTCAGGGCGGGAGCTTCCAGATGCCCCCTATCGTCTATGTGGGGGATCCGGGCCGGCTGGTCGTGCCCCTGGGGCGGGAGTTTGCCGGGGTCCCGGCAACGGTAATCGTGAACCCCGAACCCGGGGCGGCCGGAACCGGCGCCTGGCCCGGGGGCCTGGAGATCAGCCGGATTGAGCTGGAACCCCGGGAGGACGGGGCCCGGCTGCTGGTGGATTTCAGGGCCTACGCGCCGGGGACCCACGCCCTGCCGGATATCGAGATCGCCTCTTTGAGCTTTAAGGGTCTGGAGCTGCACGTGGCCTCTATCCTTGAGGCCGGTGGGCAGGCTATGGTCCTCTCGGGGCCTCTGGCGCCCCTGGCGGTCCCCGGCTCCCTGGGCCTGGTCTACGCCGCGGTGATAGGCTTCGTGCTGCTGATCGCCGGGGGGGCTTTTATGGGGCGCTGGGGGCTGCCGGGCCTGCGCCGTCTCCGGGCCCGGCGGAAGCGGCGCCGGACGATCCGGGGCGCGGGAAAGCGGCTGGACCGGCTCCGGGAGGGGCTCGGGGAAGGGGGCGGCGGCGCGGCGGCTCTGGACGGCCTGAGCAGCGAGTTCAGGACGCTGCTGAGTTTCCTTTCGGGGGTCGACTGCCAAAGCCTGGTGCCCCGGGAATTTGCCGTAGTACCGGCCCTGGCGGAGGGTTACGGCCCGGATTTTTACGGAGAGATTTTCCGCCGCTGCGATACCCTGCGGTTTTCCGGCGGGGAGCCCCCCCGGGCTGAAGCCCTGGAACTGCTTGAAAGGGTGCGGGCCTTCATCAGCCTGCTTGAACCGGCGCCCTACACCACGAAACGGCCCCGGGCGTTGGAGGCGCAGCATGAGTTTGACCTTTGAACAGCCTCTGTGGATTCCGGCGGGGATCGTTATCCTGATCATCGTCTTCCTGCTTTCCCGGTTTTTTACGGACCTCCTGCGCCTGGAGATTCCCCTGGGGCCCCCGGGAGGTGTCGCCTTTAAGCCGCCCCGGAATCTTAAGCCCCTGCTCCGTGTCGTCCTCCTGGCGGAGTATACCGGCGCGCTGCTGCTCTTTACGGCCGCTGCGGGCCCCCAAAGGCTGATCCGGGAACCGGTCTGGCTGTCCCGGGGGGCGGACATCCTCTTTGTCCTGGATTCGAGCCCCAGTATGGCGGGTCTGGACATGGGCGGGAGGAGCCGTTTTGACACGGCCCGGGACCTGGTACTGGACTTTGCCGGGGCCCGGGGGGCCGATGCCCTGGGGCTCGTGGCCCTGGGCAGCGAGGCGGCCCTCGTGCTGCCGCCTACCACGGACCGGGACCTCCTGCGGGAACGGCTGGGGGCGCTTCGGATCGGCGAACTGGGGGACGGTACTGCCCTGGGCCTGGGTTTGGCTATCGCGGCTCTCCACCTGGCTGGTTCCGGGGCTCCCCGCCGGGCGGTGGTGCTCATCACCGACGGGGAGAACAACGCAGGCTCGGTGCACCCCGAAACTGCGGCCAAGGCGGTCCGGGATGCCGGGGCCTCTCTCTGGGTTATCGGCGTGGGGACCTTCGGGGAGGTGGCTATCGACTACCTGGACCCGGTCCTGAACCTGCGCCGTACCGGCCATTTCGATTCCCGCTTTGACGCCGGGGCCCTACGGACCATTGCCGAGGCCGGGGAGGGGACTTATATCCCTGCCGCCTCCCTGGGGGCCTTTACCGGGGCTTTCGACCGGATCAGCGGGGCGGAGCTCACCGTGGGGCGGGCGGGGACGGTCAACCGGACCCTGGCTCTGGGGAATCAGGCGATCCTTGGGGGCCTCCTTCTCATCGGCCTGGCATGGTATATCCGGCGTATCATCCTGGGGGCCTGGCTATGAGCTTTGAATCCCCCCGGCTCTTGTACGCGCTTTTCACCCTTATCCCCCTGGCTATTCTGATGCTGATTCAGGGCCGGAAACGGCGGGTCCTGGAGGCTTTCTTTGCCGAAAGGGCCGGGGCGGTCTCCCTGGGGCTCCGGTACTTCCTCTCGTCGTGCCTGTTTCTTCTCTGTATTGCATCGCTCATCATCGCCCTGGCGGGTCCCGGCTGGGGCACGAGGCTCCAGCGCGAGTATCGCCGGGGCCTGGACCTGGTGCTGGCCTTCGACCTTTCCCGAAGTATGGAGGTTTGCGATGTCCGCACCGGAGATACGGGCGACCGGGATAGAGTCGAAGAAAGCCGGCTGGAACGGGCGGTGGACCTTGCCCGGGAGATTATCGCTTCCGGCGTCGCCGGTATGCGTTTTGCCGTGGTTATCGGCAAGAGTTCCGGCGCCCTGGTAATTCCTCTGACCTGGGACACCGTGGCCGTGGAGGGCTTTCTGGAGAGCCTTTCCCCGGCGCTGATTACCGGCCGGGGAACCAACCTGGAAAATCTGGTTGATGCGGCGGCTGGGGTCTTCCAGGACTCGTTTCCCAGCCGGCGGCAGATCGTGCTCTTTTCCGACGGCGAATCCCTGGAGGGTAATCTTGGGGCGGCGGCGGTCCGGGCGGCTGAGGCGGGTATTGCTATCGTGGCGCTGGGCCTGGGGAGCGAGGCCGGGGGGCCGGTCCCGGGGAACGCGGCGGAGGAACTGGTCCTGAGCAGGCTGGAGGCCGGGGCCCTGCGGGAGGCCGCAGAACGGAGCGGCGGCCTCTACCTGGACGGCAGCCGGGATGACGCCGGGGCATTACTCGGGGACTATCTTGCGGGGATTGATACGGAGCGGAACGCCGGGGATCTCCGCCGGGAACGGCAGTCCCGAAGCGGTCTTTTCGCGCTGCTTGCCCTGGGGGCCTTAGGGTTCTCGAAACTCCTGGGGAAGAAGCGGCTGTCTGGGCGGTCCAAGGCAGGGCTCCTCTCGCTGGGGCTTTTTCTGATGCTGAGCGGCTGTACGGACATGCCGGGGCAGCTTCAGGTGATGGCGGGCAATTTCTACGCCGCCGGGGGCCGCCTGAGCGAGGCCATCGCCGCGTTTCTTGAGGCCCGGGAATACCCCGGATCGGCCCCCTATGCCGAGTACGGCCTGGGGACGGTCTACCTCGCCATGGACGAAACCGATGCGGCCCTGGCCCGTTTCGCGGCTGCCGAAGAGGCCCTGGGGGGAACCGGGGACCAGGGGGAGCTTGGGTACCGGATCCATTACAACCGGGGGGTGATCTATTTTCAGGAGGGTGATTATACCGGGGCGGCGGGGGAATTCCACCAGGCTCTAGAGGCGGACGGGAGCCGGCTTGAGGCGAAGCGGAACCTGGAATTGAGCCTCCTATCGGTGAACCAGGCCGGGAACGCTGCGGTTCCGCCTCTTCCACTGGGTGCGGAGGGGGGCCGGGATAAGGAGATTCTCTTCAACTATATTCGTGAAAAGGAGGAGGAGCGATGGAAAAGCCGGGAATGGCTCGAAGATTTTTCCATGGCAGGCCCGGACTATTAGTCCAGCTCTGTATCCTCGCGGGTTTCCTCCTGAACCTGCCCCTGGGGGCCCAGTCCGGATCGCCGGGGATCTTCCTGGAAACCAGCTCTGCCGAGGCCCGGTCCGGAGAGAACTGGTACATCAGCATCCTTGTGGATCACCCTAACCCGATGGATGTGGCGGTGAAGCCCCCGGTCTTTCCCCCCGGATTGAGCCTGGAGCGGGTCCGTACGGGCACCCGGTTTATCAGTACCCCCAGTGGACCCGAGGAGGGGGGGCTAAGCCGGGGAGGCCGCCGCTGGACCGAGCTGGAGTTTTTGTTTGTCCCCCAGGAGGAGGGGCTCTACAGGGTGCCGCCTTTTGAAATCAGCCTTCCCACCGGGTTTTTTCAGACGGCGGCCTTTACGGTTCAGGTCGGCGGGGGAAATCAGACTACGGGAGCCTCCCAGCCAAAGGCCGTCTGGGAAAACGCGCCGGCCTCCCTCGTCCCGGGACAGGTCGCGGAGATCAGGCTCCGGTTGACTGGTGTCGAGGCGAAGGATGCTGCGGCGCAAGACACGATAGCGTACCGGCCCGTGGCTTTAGCCGGCATCCTGGAAGCCCTGCCGGAGAATGGCTCTCCAGACGCGGTCCCGGCGGGGTCCGGGGCGGTGCTGCGCTTCAGACTGATTCCGCTGGACGGGCCGGAGGTACTGATTCCCGCAGGGCTTCTCCGCTATGGGGAACAGAGTATCCCGGTGCCGGCCCTGCGGATCGAGGTAGGGGAGGGGCCTGGGATTGTGCCTGGCGCCGACGCCCCGGTATCTGGTACCGGGGGTGTCAATACCGTGTCTGACACCACAGAACCTGCTCTCGAGCTTCTATTCCCGGCTGAGATTCCTCAAACTGCTTTCTTCCTGTTCCGTCCCGGTATGGATCGCCTGGTAGCCGAGGCCCGACGGCTTTGGTCCCAGGGTTTGTATGCCCAAGCTCTGACGGTTCTTCGCAAAGGCGAGCGGGATCTGGCTGCCGGTCCCGCTCTGCGGTCGCTTCGGGAAGCTGTCGAGAGAGCCCTTGGCCTGGAGCCCGGCCAAGTTGAACCTGGGCGGCCCCGTGTGCTCTTCCTCGTCCTGGGTATCATGGCTGGCTGCGCCACCATGGGCCTCCTCATCCTCATCGTAACCAGGGGCCGCCGCCGGGGTTTAACCATCATAATGATCCTTCTGGGGATTATCGCGGTAGCGGGGTTTACTGGCTTTGCGGCAAGATCGGCGGTAGGAGTTATGCAGGAAACTTCGGCATACCGTGCGCCGGATAACGAGGCCGCGCCGACGGTGCAGTTTCGTGAGGGCGAGTTGGTGCGGCTTATTACCCGGGGCGGCGGTTCCTGGATATATGTGGAATCCCAGGACGGCGCTACCGGCTGGGTTCCCGCTGACCGAATCATCATGTATTAAGGGAAATATATGGATTTTGGAGATATATTGGATGCTTGGGATATACAGACCGCCAAAGTGCAGAGGTGCAAAGGCCGGAATGGCGGTGCATCCCTAAAAACCGATACTATGAGCGCGTGGCTCCGGGCAAACGATATCCCTGATAAGGATGCCGTGGTTGAAGACAGCCTGGAGGCCGCCGCTGAACGCCGCCGGAGACTCCGGGCGAAGCGGCCTGATGCCACCCTGGACCTCCACGGCATGACACGAGACGAGGCATGGATCGCCCTGGAGACCTTTTTCGAAGACAGCCAACGGTGGGGCCTTGAGAAGCTGCTCCTGGTCCACGGTAAGGGAAATCACTCCGAGGGGGAGGCGGTCTTAAAGCAGGCGGTCCAACAGTTTATCGAGAACTGCCCTGCCGCTGGCGAAAGCGGCCAAGGCAACGCCGCTCTGGGCGGACAGGGAGCTACCTGGGTGATTTTGAAGACATAGGGTTTTTCTTCCTGGTTAGCGTTCCCGGTAGATGATCCTGCCCCGGCTCAGATCGTAGGGGGAAAGGGCGATCCGCACCCGGTCCCCGGGAACGATGCGGATATAGTGCTTGCGCATCTTTCCTGAAAGGTGGGCCAGGATAAGATGCCCGTTCTGATTGTCCAATTCAACCCTGAACATAGTATTGGGGAGGGCATCCCGGACCACCCCTTCGACTTCAATCGCTTCTTCTTTAGCCACGGCAACTCCAATTAGACCCACTCTAGCAGAATTCAAAAAAAAAAGCAACACCCCCACGATACTTTGAAAAAACTTTCAAATTTTGTTGACAAAAAAAAGGCATATGGATATATTGCTCATAGTGTTAGTAGTAAAAACCCTGAGGAAACGCGATGGACTATTCAGCGGCGGCCGTTGATCTGATACGGCTCATGGTGGGACACTGTCATGCCGGAGCCTTCGAGCAGTTGGACCGGTTCTCTAAGGGGGAGCTGCTTACCCTGAATTACCTGGTATCCCGGAACGAGACGGTCTTTCCCAGCGAGCTTTCTGCGGCCGGGGATTTCAGCTCCGCCCGGATTGCCGCTATCCTGAACAGCCTAGAGGCCAAAGGGTTGGTGCTGCGGGAGATGGACAGCGGTGACCGCCGGAAGATCCTGGTGAGCATCACCAGGGAGGGGAGGGCCCGGGTCATGGCACAGCGTAGAGAGATTCACGAGCTGATTACCGGAATCCTCTACGAGCTTGGGGAGAAGGATACTGAAAACTTTATCAGGATTCTCCGGCGGGTTCTGGAAATATCAAACAAGTACCGTAAGGGTACTGAACATGAGCGTAGAGAGGGAGATTAGGGTGAAAGTATTCAAGTATCTGAAAGATTCACTGCCTGTCGTTTTTGCGATACTGCTCCTGCTTGTGATTCAGGCGGTCTGCGATCTTGCGCTGCCGAATCTGACCAGCCGTATTGTTGACGTGGGTATCATGCAGGGAGGTATTGAGGATGCAGTTCCTGTACGGATCCGCCGGGAAAGTCTGACCCGGCTGGAATTGCTCATGAGCGATGAAGATACCGTAACTGTGGAGGCCGCTTATACGCCCGGCAGTGACGCTGTTTTGGAACTACAAGCCATCAGTACCGGGACACAGGAAGCCCTGAACAAGATTTTTAGTGCGGCCCTTATCCAGGCTACCGCCCAGTTGGCCGGGCAGGATCTAGGAGCTCTGAGCGACACCGCCGCAACTCAGATCGCGGCCCAGTTCATCAGGCAGGAGTATACGGCCTTAGGGATGGACCTGGAACAGATACAGCTTAATTACATGCTGCTCACCGGCGGCAGAATGCTGGGAATGACCCTCATCTCTGTTATGGCCGCAATTTTGGTGGGCCTTTTGGCGAGCCGCACTGCCGCAAAGATCAGTCGGGAACTGCGGGGTAAGGTCTACGCACATACGCTGTCGTTCTCGGGTGCGGAAATCGACAAGTTTACTACCGCCTCTCTCATCACCCGGAACACCAACGATATCCAGCAGATACAGATGGCCATGGTGCTGCTGCTGCGGATGGTGCTCTACGCGCCCATCATTGGCATCGGCGGGATCATCATGGTAGCGGGCCGTGAAACCGGCTTGGGTTGGATCATCGCCGTGTCGGTGGCCTTCATCCTGGTACTGGTGTCGAGTATGATGGGCTTTACCATGCCGAAATTCAAGCTGTTGCAAACATTGGTGGACCGGGTCAACCAAGTGAGCAGGGAAATTCTCACGGGCCTCCCGGTGATCCGGGCCTTCAGCCGGGAACGTCATGAGGAGGCGCGCTTCGATGCGGCCAACCGGGACCTGATGAAAACACAGCTCTTTACCAATCGGGTGATGAGCTTCATGTTACCCATCATGATGTTGGTGATGAACGTGATCTCCATCGGTATCATCTGGTTTGGTGCAAAGCAGATTGATCTGGGGCACCTCTTGGTGGGGGACATGATCGCCTTTATCACCTACACCATGCAGATTGTCATGTCCTTTATGATGCTCAGCATGGTCTCTGTCATGCTTCCCCGTGCCAATGTAGCTGCCGAGCGGATAGAGGAAGTACTGAACACCAAACCGGTCATCACCGACAAGGGTGATGTGGCCGCCGAGAAGGCCACTTCCTGGCAAGGGATGGTGCGTTTTGAGGATGTGTCCTTCCGCTATCCCGGTGCGGAAACCGAGGCGTTACAGCACATCAGTTTTATTGCCGAACCGGGCAGAACCACCGCCATTATCGGCAGTACTGGAAGCGGCAAGTCCACCCTCATCAACCTGCTACCCCGGTTCTACGATGTGAGCGAAGGACGCGTTACGATTGACGGTGTGGATATCCGCGACATGAGCCAGCACGAGCTTCACAGCATCTTGGGTTTTGTGCCCCAGAAGGCGGTGCTTTTCAGTGGAGACATTGCGTCAAACCTCAAGTTCGGGAATCCCGATATTTCTGACGCCGACATGGAGGAAGCCGCAAATATCGCCCAGGCACTGGAATTTATCGAAGAGAAGGATGGCACATACGCCAGCCCCATCGCCCAAGGAGGGAGCAATGTGTCTGGGGGGCAGAAGCAGCGGCTCTCCATCGCCCGGGCTGTTGCCAAGAAGCCGAAAGTGTTTGTGTTTGACGATAGTTTTTCTGCCCTGGACTATAAGACCGATGCGGCCCTGCGTCACGCCCTGAACGAAAAGCTCTCGGACACCACGGTGATCATCGTGGCCCAGCGGATATCCACCATACTCAGGGCCGATACAATTATCGTGCTTGACGAAGGGGGTATCAAGGGAGTCGGTAGCCACCGGGAACTAATGGTGGACTGCGAGACCTATCAGGAAATTGCCCGCAGCCAGTTGAGCGAAGAAGAAATTACCCGCGAATCCGCCTGCGGAGCGGCACAGGAGGTACAGGCATGAGCGACCAGCATACCAGAACGCCCCAACCCCAACGGCGGGGAATCATGGGCGGCCCCCCGGGGATGATGCCCGGTGAAAAGCCAAAGGACTTCAAGGCTACGATAAAAAAGATTATCGCCTACATGACCCAGTACAAGGGGGGGCTCATTGTCGTGCTGATCTTTGCGGTGGCCAGTACCGTGTTCAACATCGTGGGGCCAAAGATTTCAAGCCGGGCCATCACGGAATTGTTCAATGGCCTGGTGGCAAAGTTCTCCGGATTTGGCGGCATTGACTTTGCCACAATCGGGACTATCCTGTTGCAGATGCTGGGTCTTTATGTTACAGCATCGATATTTGCCGCAGTCCAGGGCTGGATCATGTCAGGTATCAGCCAGAAGGTAAGCTTTAATTTGCGAAAGGCCATCAGCGAAAAGATTGGCCGGATGCCCATGAAGTATTTTGAGAGCAAAACCGTGGGGGAGGTTCTTTCCCGAATCACCAACGATGTGGACACCCTGGGGATGAGCCTCAACCAGAGCATCACCCAGCTTATCACCAGCATTGTTACGATCATCGGCGTCCTGGTGATGATGCTTTCTATCAGCCCCCTGATGACCCTGATCGCTATTGTGATACTGCCGGTCTCCGCAGCCCTCATCGGCGTAGTGATGAAGTTCAGCCAGAAGCATTTCCAGGCCCAGCAGAAATACCTGGGGAAGATTAACGGCCAGGTCGAGGAGACCATCAGTGGCAGCCAGGTAGTAAAACTGTTTAACTACGAAAAGAAGGCCATCGCTGAGTTCAACGAAACCAACGAGGCCCTCTACAATTCAGCTTGGAAGAGCCAGTTCATTTCCGGGCTCATGATGCCCATCATGAATTTTGTGGGTAATCTGGGCTATGCGGGGGTGGCGATCTCCGGGGGTATTCTGGCATTCAAGGGTACGATTACGGTCGGCGACATCCAGGCTTTTATCCAGTATGTACGGAACTTTACCCAGCCCATCAGTCAGATGGCCCAGGTCTCCAACATGCTGCAAAGCATGGCCGCTGCAGCGGAACGGGTCTTTGAATTCCTGGGCGAGGCAGAGGAGGATCAGACCGTGGCGGGCGCAGTAAGCCTGTCAAAGGCTGGAGGGAGTGTTGTCTTCGATCATGTGCGCTTCGGTTATGACCCGGAGAAGATCATCATTCATGATTTCAACTGCCAGGTGGAACCGGGGCAGACCATCGCCATTGTAGGGCCCACCGGTGCGGGGAAGACCACCATGGTCAAACTCCTCATGCGCTTCTACGATGTATTGGGGGGCGGTATCTCCCTGGACGGCCACGACCTGCGCCGGTTTAACCGGGACGATCTCCGCAGGAACTTCGGCATGGTGCTTCAGGATACCTGGCTCTTCAAGGGTAGCATTATGGAGAACATCCGCTACGGTCGTCTGGACGCGACCGACGATGAGGTGATTGCTGCAGCCAAAGCCGCCTATGCCCATCACTTTATCCAGACTCTGCCTGGCGGCTACCAGATGGAGCTCAATGAGGAGGCCAGCAACATCTCCCAGGGGCAGAAGCAGCTTCTCACCATCGCACGGGCGGTGCTGGCGGACAAACCGGTGCTGATCTTGGACGAGGCCACTTCCAGCGTAGATACTCGCACCGAGGAACTCATCCAGCAGGCTATGGGCAGCCTGATGAAGGGCCGTACCAGCTTTGTCATCGCCCATCGGCTTTCGACGATCCGGGATGCGGACCTGATCCTGGTGATGAAGGACGGCGACATCATTGAGCAGGGCCGGCATGCCGAACTACTTGGGCGGGGTGGTTTTTACGCAGAACTCTACAACAGCCAGTTCGAGAAGGCCGC
>JAITON010000027.1 GCA_031289935.1 Treponema sp. | reverse complement strand
TCCCCGCCGTCCCGGAGGATGATTGAGGCGTGGCGTACGATATCGGTGTTAAGGTTCTCGTGGAGTTCCCTGGCCAGCATATCCTGGAAGTTTCCTTCCTGAGGGCCGGCGCCGGGGGCGCTGGAATCCGCCCGTGAATTGGCCTGAGCGCGGAGGTCCACGGTGATCTCCGTGCCCACCTGCCCATTTGACCGGGCCAAGGCTTCGGAGGGCTGATTCCGGTTCGGGTCTATCTGGGTCCTCTGGTCCCGAATCTCCACCGCCAGGCGTTCCCGGCGTTTGTCCCGGGTCCGGGTATCCGCACCGGTCTTGTCGCCGGACCCTTCCCCCTCAGTTTCCCGGCGGGGGGCCGCCTGACGGTTGGATTTTACCGTAGCGGATTCCCCGGCCGCCATCTGGGCAGAGGCCCCGGCCCGGAGTTTCCGCCCGGTCTTTTCCGTAGCGGGCTTCGGGACGGTTTCCTGGCCGCTCTCCAGACCGGGCTCTGCGGCGGCTCTTGCCACAGCGTTGAGCCCGGACTGTACCACCTCTGCCGTGTCAGAAGCTTCGGCGGTCTGAACCCCGGCTGCCATATTGAGCGTTGTACCAGCCTGAGCCGCCGTATCCTGAGAGACAGTCCCGCCCTCCGTGCCGCCAGGGCCCGTACCGGCCCTGGGAGCCTGCCCGGCGACTACCGGAGCGGAGTTTTCCAGGGAGAGCCCGGCCCCGGATATTTCGGTCCCAGACTCAACTCCAGACATCAGGGGCTCTTCTGCGGCAGCCAAGGCCCCGGCCAGAACCGCGACAGAGGCCGTTTCCAGGCCGCTTTCCTTGTCCCCGGTCTCTGGGTTCTCTCCCCTGAGCTGGTCCCTGAGGGCCGCTTCGGCGGCTTCCTTCCCAGCGGCAGGGTCCTTCTGGACATTCCTCTGGGCCTTTCGAGGCTCGTTTCCAGGGAATCGGCCTGTAGCGGGGGTTTCGTCTGCGGAACCGGTGCGGGCTTTCCCGGCCTCCCGGGCTTCATCACCGGACTGGGGCACGGGAACGGATTCCCGGGTCTTGTCCTGAGGATTACTGAGCGTATCCTTTGCCTGCCTGACTCCGTAGGACCCGTCCTGGGGTTCCGGCAGCTTGGAAAGGCTGTCCAGGAGGGCCGTAAAGGCCCCCCGGTCTCCGTAGAGAGTCCCATTGAGCGGCGACAGAGCCGGATCAATCATTGCCAAATGGTCTAATTGGGGGGATGCAATTATCATCCCTGCCTCCTTATGCTTTTCAGATCCGGAAAGAGACGCTAGAGCTTTTCTAGGGTCTGGCGGCCATTTTGCGCTGAAGTTCCGCCGCCCTGTCTGGGGGCAAGAGGGACAACCAATAGGCCACCATGGAAGAGCTGCCTTCCGCCTGTGCGATTTCCTCGGTCTTCCGGAGTATGTCGATAATGCCCTGGTCATCCATGGCGACCAGTATGGCCACCGCTCGCTCCGGTTGCATACCAGTTAGATACCGGGCATTCTGCTCGACATTCCTGTCTTTAGTTTCGGCTTCTTCCTGCGCGGCATTAAAGGAATTCTGCTCCTCGTCAAATGCTTTCCTCTCTTCCATCAAGGCCTGGGCGTCCTGCTCAAGCTCATTCCGGCGGGTATCCAGATCCTGCTGCCGCTGGCTCAATTCCAGTTCCTCGAGCTCCAGGGCCTCAAGCCTGAGGGCCAGGCGTTCGGCGTCCAAGTTGAGGTATTCGTCCTCCCCTATAGGGGGCTGGTTCCGTCCCTCCCGGTTGATAAGCCCGTAGAGGGGCGATAACAGGGTCCTGACGTCAATCAGATTGAGATAATCGAACCAGACCAGGCCCCCGGCGACCAAAATTACGATAAGGAGCAAGAGCATGATCACCCTGCCCAGAATATGCTGTTTTCCGCTACCAGCCACGTGTCAATCCCCTTCTGTAAATGATGTACCCTATAGTTAGTATCGGTCAAGGGGAGGGGAATTCGTACTGTTTTCTACAAGGGCTGGCCGGGGGCGGAGGATTGGGGTATTATGAAGGGCATGGATGGATTTGCGACGGCACAGACCAGGGTACGGGACCTGAAGCGGCACCCGGCTATTCGGGCGGCGGAACTGGGGGTGATTAACGGGCTCTGGGGCTTTCTCCTGGGGGGCTCCAGGCTGGGTTCCCTCAATCTGATGTTTAACGCCGATGACCCGGCGAGTATGATCGACGGGTTTAACGCGGTGATCCGGAATCAGGAAGCGGGACTGCGGGTTTGCCATCATATCTATAGTGATGAGGAGATTCGGCAGGATCCGGCCAAGCGGGAAGTGACCCTCCACTATTTTCCGGCGGGGGCCGCAGGGCGCGGAGCCGAACGGCCCTTTATGCTGATCTGTCCGGGGGGCGGCTACACCATGGTGGCTTCCATCTGGGAGGGCTACCCGGTGGCCGGCCGGCTCTCCGCCCTGGGCTTCCCGGCCTTTGTGCTCCGCTACCGCTCGGGGAAGGCGGCCCGTTATCCCAACCCCCAGGACGATCTAGGCAGGGCTGTAGGCTATATCCTGGAACGGGCGGCCGAGTTCGGGGTACGCAAGACAGGCTACGGGCTCATGGGATTTTCCGCCGGGGGACACCTGGCGGCTACTTTCGGCCTTGCGGAGGCGGGGTTCCGTAAGTACGGGCTCCCGGCCCCGGCGGCCCTGGCGCTGGCCTACCCGGTAGTCAGTATGGGGGAGCATACACACCAAGGCTCCCGGCAGAATTTACTGGGGAAGGAAAGCGATTTGGCCCTGGTAGAGGCCCTTTCGGTGGAGCGGCAGGTGGACCCGGCTTACCCGCCCACTTATCTCTGGCATTGCGAGGCGGACAGCACAGTACCCATCATCAACAGTACCGCCCTGGCAGAGGCTCTGGAACGCGCCGGGGTTCCCTGCAAACTCAAGCGGGTACCGGGGGGCCGGCACGGGCTCTCCCTGGCCTTGGGCACGGACGCCGAAGGCTGGCTGGAAGAGGCCGTGGAGTTTTGGCAAGCAGTCTGTGCATGATGGTTCCGGGTAGAGGCTCAATTTTCTCCAAAAAGGCGCAGCCGTAGCTATTCATTGGCATCAACCCAACGTGTGCTGTTCTGCGTCATCCTTGACCATGAGCAAGCCGTTTTTCTATTTCCTCGAAGGCCGATTTGCCGATCTGATCCCGGAGCCACGCTACCAGTTCCCCTTCGGCCTCGTAGCTGTACTGTTCCAGTTTTGCGATAGCCCGGTCCAGAGCGTCAATGTCGTAACTCCGGCTGGCCTTGAGAATGACCTCAAGAAGCGCCGGATCAGGGGCCGGTTGTACCGCCTTATTGACCGCCGCGTCTATTTGCCCCAGTAATTCCCCTAGGTCCCGGATAAGGGTTTGAGCCAGTTCGATAAAGGGGCCGTTGTGGGATTTGACGAAATCGTAATTCCCCCCGTTGGCAGCGTCTTCCAGCTCCTTGGCCATTTTTCCCAGCGGTTCGGCGCTAATCCCGTAACTGGAACCCTTGATACCGTGGACCTTGACCGCATAGGCGGATAACGCGTCGGGGCTCATGTCCCGCAGGAATTCCAGTATGTCCGGTGTATTGTTCACATAGGAGCGGAGTATCGTCAGATAGGATTGGGCATTATCATTAAAGCGATTTAAGCCCTTGGCGATGTTAAGCCCCGGTATCTTTTTTTCTTGCAGAAGCCGGTATTCCCTGCTTTTCTCCCCGGACTCTACCGGCCGGGGAGTCAGGTTCAGCTCTTTTTCCCGCCGCTTGTTCCGCACCAAATCGTTAATCACCATGTCCAGGCGCATGATATCAATGGGTTTGGTCAGAAAGGCCTGGAAACCGTGGCCCAGAAACAGCTCCTCGTTACCCACCAGGGCGTTGGCCGTCAGGGCGATGATGGGGATGGTCCGGGCGTAGTCCGTACCGATTTCTTCGCGGATGATCCGCGCGGCCTCTATCCCGTCCATATCGGGCATCATGTGGTCCATAAAGATGGCGCTGTATACGGGTTCCCCCTTACGGACGAGGGCAATGGCCGCAGGCCCGCTGGTTACGCAGTCCACGGTCATGCCGTAGGGCTTCATCATGCCCTTGGCCACATCCAGGTTGGTGGGAACATCGTCCACCACCAACACCGCAGCATAGGGAATATAGGCCCGTACCAGCCGTTCGTTCTTATTGCGGCGGCGCACAAAATAACGGAAGTCCGCCAGATTTTCGGCGGTATCCTTCCCGATAACGCCTGAGTCCACGGCCCCCTGGCGGAAACGGACGGTAAAGGTGCTGCCCTTCCCGTATTCACTCTGGACGCCGATATCGCCGCCCATGAGTTCGAGCATCTTTTTCGTGATCGAAAGACCCAGGCCGGTGCCCTCGATTCTCCGGTTGCTTTTGGTGTCCACCTGGTTATAATCGCTGAACAGTTTGGGCACATCCTCCTGCCGTATACCGATGCCGGTATCCGTAACGATACCGGTAATCCATACGTCCTTTTCATCCGCCTCGCATGAGAGATGCCAGTCCACGGTTCCCGTTTCGGTATATTTGAAGGCATTGCTCAGGAGGTTGTTGAAAATCTGCTTGACCCGCAGTTCATCCCCCCAAAGCTTGATAGGCAGGTTTTCGTCAATGTGCATACGGAAATCAATAGGCTTGCTCCCGATTCGGACCGAATTCAAGGTTACGGTATCGTTAATAAGGCTGGGAACATCGTACTCCACAGGGATCAACTCAAGCTTGCCCGCCTCAATTTTAGAGATGTCCAGAATATCGTTGATGATCCCCAGCAGGGTCATCCCCGAACCATAGATTTTTTCAATGTTGTTGTTGGTTTCCTCGCTCAGTTCGTCCGAACCAAGCTCAAGCTCCGAAAGACCGATGATGGCGTTAAGGGGGGTACGCATCTCGTGGCTCATATTGGCCAGGAAATTGCTCTTTGCCTCGGAGGCGGTTTCCGCAGCCTGTTTAAGCTCCTCCAGGCGGACGTTCTGCACCTCTATCTGTTCAAAGGGCCGGGCAAGGCTTCTGGCGGCAAACAGGGCGACGATAATACCCAGCGCCAGCACAATGGCCGCGGAAACCAGCAGCACTTCGACAATATCGCTGAGGGGGCTTTCCGGCACCGGGGCCACCACGCCCACATACCAGCCGTCGGATCCGGCTATTCTGGTATAGGCGCAGTACCGTTCCTCGCCATCGAGAACATATTTGCCTAACCCAGAGTCCGCTTCGCTTTCCAGGATGTATTGGTAGAAATCCCCCGCGCTTTTCCGTGCGGGGTCATTTTTCCCCATTTCAATAAAATTGCGCCGCACCAGCACCCGCTCGCTGAGGGGGCTGGCAACGATGGTCCCCTCGTCGTCGATGACAAAAATACTGCCCGACTGCCATATCTGGATGCCCGATATTAAATCGCTCAGGAGCAATCCCGGCAGAACCGCTTCCAGTACACGGTTGCCCGCCATGGGAACAAAAACCCGGCCGACCACACCGTAGTCCGGGACAAGCTCGGTGGTAGATACCACCGATTCCCCCAGGAACGCCCGCTTGACATAGTCGCTTTCTCCCGTGGGGATGAGCAGGGGATTGTCGCCATAGTGGGTAACTTCCCCGTTCTCTTCTATGATGTCCATGGAAAGATACCCCCATACCTGGGCGATTTCATTTGCTACCAGGTCCGGGTCTTCTTCCGGGTGGATGACGGCCATTTTGATTGCGGCGGTCTCGGCTGCTCTTTTTATGAAATGAAGGTTGTCCTCCATCAGCCTGCTCGTGATTTGGCCGCTGGCGGTCAGGTCGTCCTGGATGGCGCCCATGATACGCTGCCGGTTGACAAACACGCCGGGGACGAGGCTCGCCCCGCTGATGAGCACCACAATGCCGCTCATGATTAAAACGATCCTGGTACGAATTGACACAATATCCGCTCCCTTTATTGGTATTTTCCGGCGATCCGCGCGAATTCATCCGCCTCTTTCTCAAAGAGATCCACCAGAACCGGATCGAAATGGCGGCCCCTGCCGCCGATGATTATTTCCCGGGCCGCTTCGGTACTCATGGCGCTTTTATAGGGCCGTTCGGAGATCAGCGCGTCGTATACATCGGCGACGGCCATAAGGCGGCCTTCCAGGGGAATTTCCTCGCCCCGAAGCCCCCCGGGATAGCCCGTACCGTCCCATTTTTCGTGGTGGGTGCGGGCGAAAATCCTGGCGTGGGTAAGGAATTGGGTAACCGTTTTATTCAGCGCGGCGTGCTTCATGGAATTGTTGATAATTTTCTCGATGACCTGTACCCCGTAGGTGGTATGGAGCTTCATCTCCTCGAATTCTTCGGGGGTTAGTTTGCCGGGCTTGTTCAAAATATGGTCCTTGATCGCAATTTTCCCCAGATCGTGGAGCTGGGAGGCGGGAACCACAATGGTCAGGTCCCAGCCCGCCGTATCGCGGGAATAGATCCCCTCCCTGACGAGCCTTTCCACCAGGAGCCTGATGTAGTTCTGGGTCCGCGCGATATGCCCAAAGGTAATCGTGTCCCGGAACTCCACCATTTCCGCCAGGGAATTCACCAGGGCGTTTTGCAGCTCCATGATCACTTCGGTCTGTTCCTGAACCATCTCCTGGAGGTGCTCGTTGTAGCGCTTAAGCTCCCGGCTTTGGGAGCTCATCACAAGATGAGTCTCGATACGCTTGAGCAGCAGCGGGGGGGAGAAGGGTTTCGAGATATAGTCGATGGCCCCCAGGTTCAGCCCCGTGAGCTCGCTGCCCGGATCGGACTTGGCGGTAACGAAAATGACCGGTATATCGCAGATACCCGGGGTGCTCTTAATCCTCTTTAACACCTCATAGCCGTCCATACCGGGCATTTCAACGTCCAGGAGGATCAAATCGGGGGTAATCTTGTTCAGAATTTCGAAAAACTTGAGCCCCGAAGGAATAGGAAACACCGTGTACCGGAATTTCAGGATTTCCTTGCCCATATCAAGGGTGTTGATGTTATCATCCACCAACATGATTACATGACGTTTATCATCCATAAGGTTCCCTCCCCTGTCGAGCCAGTATCATATATTTGATGTATAAAAGCAAGTGATTCAAAGGGCCGTTCCCACAAAACCCCGCGCAACCGCGGCTTGCAAAAACACCCCTCTCCCGCTATACTAGGCCCATCTTAACGCGACAAGGAGACCCTTATGAAAGACAATCAGCACATACAGGCCATACCCTCTACGGTATTGACCCAGGCCCAG
>JAITON010000012.1 GCA_031289935.1 Treponema sp. | reverse complement strand
CGCCGCGGGGTTTATCCCTGTGCTGGCTAAAAAGGGCTTCTTCCCCGGGGAAGAGCTTAAGAGCTTTAATCACTTTGGCTCTCCCTTTGCCATGCACCCGGATAGTAACAAGGTCATCGGCTGCGATGTGTCCGCAGGCTCCCTGGGGCATGGTCTTTCTATGGCCGTGGGCCTGGGTCTGGGGGCCCGTTACCTTAAACAGCCCTGGAAGACCGTCTGCCTGCTGGGGGACGGGGAATGCTGCGAGGGCTCGGTCTGGGAGGCCGCCATGTCCCTTTCCCACTTTAAGCTGGGGAACGTCATCACTATCGTGGACCGGAACAAGCTCATGATCGACGGCGGAACCGAGGAGGTTATGGCCCTGGAGCCTTTCGCCGATAAGTGGCGGGCCTTCGGCTTTGAGGTCATCGAGCTGAACGGCCACGATTTTAAGGACCTGGCCGCCGCGCTGGACCGCGCCTGGGCTGCGGCGGATAAGCCTGTGCTGCTTCTGGCCAATACGGTCAAGGGTAAGGGCGTGGACTTTATGGAAAACAACGTGGTCTGGCACTACGGGTCTGCGGATTCGGACCTGGCTGCCAAGGCCAAGGCTTCAATCATGAGGGGGGAATAATCATGGCGGATATTATTACCGGAACTACCTGGAACTGCTACGACTCGGCTACTATGACGGCCCGGGAGATCTACGGCCGCACCTTGGCGGAGTTGGGCAAGACCGACCGCCGTATCGTGGGCCTTACTGCGGACCTGGCCAAGACTACGGCCATTGTCCACTTTGCCAACGCGTTCCCGGAGCGTTTCTTTAACCTGGGGATAGCCGAACAGAACATGATGGGCGTGGCGGCGGGGCTCGCTAAGGCGGGGCTTATCCCCTTCGCCTCGACTATGGCGGTCTTCGCCACTCTGCGGGCCGGCGAACAGGTCCGCACGGACATCGCCTACCAGAACCTGCCCGTCAAGATCATCGCCACCCACGCGGGGATCTCCTTTGGGCACGCGGGCACTACCCACCACTGTACCGAGGACCTGGCCGTCATGCGCTCGGTGGCCAATATGACGGTCATTGCCCCGGCGGATGGTATTGAGACGAGCCGGGCGGTGCGGGCTTGTGTGGATATTTCCGGGCCGGTCTATATCAGGATTGGCCGGGGCTTCGAGCCTCCCTGCTACGAGAACGAGGACTATCCTTTCCAGATTGGTAAGGCCACGCAGATGAGGGACGGGACCGACCTGACTATCATCTGCTGCGGTATCGCGGTGCTCCAGTCGGTCCAGGCCGCCAAGACCCTGGCGGAGCAGGATAATCTTTCGGTACGGGTCCTCAATATGCACACCATCAAGCCCATCGACCGGGAGGCTGTCCTTAAGGCGGTTACCGGTACCCGGCGCATTCTTACGGTAGAAGAGCACAATGTGCTGGGAGGCCTGGGGGACGCGGTGGGCGGGGTTATCGCCGAGTCGGGTAAGGGTTGCGTGTTCCGCAAGCACGGTATTCAGGACGAGTTCGTTACCATCGGCTATGCCGAGGACCTCTACGCTCATTACGGCCTGGACTCCAACGGCATCGTGGATAAGGTCCGGGAAATGATGGGTATGGAGTTCGAGGCTGATGAAGATTGGAACGACGAATAGGGGGGTATTATGCCGGCGACAGCGACAGATATAGCGACCGCGAAGCTGTTTTTTAACGCGGCTTTCCCGGTGATGCAGGTGGTCCTGGACGACGACCCGGCCATGAAGGCCGGATTCGCCCGGGTCCGGGCTGTGGTGCAGATCGGCGCCAGGGACTCCGGGGGGCCGGAACCCTTTCTGGCCTGCCACCTGGTCTTTGACAACGGGGCCTTCTCGGTGGTCCAGGGCCCGGCGGATAAGCCCGGTATAGCCCTGACCTTTTCTACTGTGGCCAAGATGAACACTATGTTCCGGGGCGGGGCCGCTCTGCCGGCTATCAAGGGTCTGGGGAAGTTCGGGACCCTCATCAAGGTCTTTAGCCTCCTGATGTCCCTTATGCTGATGATGCCCTCCAGCCGCCCCAAAGACGCGGTAAAGCAAAAGCTCAAGGTAAAGATGAGCCTTTACATGATCACCCGGGCTCTTTCTGTCTATAATAAGCTTGGCGATCCCGGCATGGTAGAATGGTGCCGGCGCCAGCCCGACCGGATATACCAGTTTATGGTGGACGGCCCCGGCGGTCCTGGCACAGAGCCCGATGTGGCCTGCTATCTCCGGGTCAAGGCGGGTAGATCCAAGAGCGGCCACGGGGTCTATACGCGGCGCTCTCCCTTTGTGCTCTTCCACTTCTACAGTGTGGCGGGGGCCCTCAAGGTGCTCCTTAAGGATGTGGGCTTTGTGGAGGGGGTGGAGCAGGGCTGTGTGGAGATTGTGGGCTCCCCGGAGTACGCTATGTACCTGAACGACTACATGGCGGTCCTTCAAGGTATGTTGACCTAGACGGTAATCGTTGTTAGACTCCTCCTACAAAACTACTAAGGAGTTTGTATGAAGAGAATTGTGTTAATCGCGGTCCTTTTGATGGCCGCCACGGTGTTCATGGGGTGCAGCGGGAAGGAGACTCCCAAACCTGCGAGCGGCGCGCTTACGGTGCGGCTGCTCACGGACGCCACGGGGGTGGACGACAAGAGCTTCAATGCGGCGGCCTGGCGGGGTATCCTGTCCTTCTACGGCGATACCTGGGAGAAACAGTCCCAGCGGGGGGCTGCCTACGATGTGGTTACTGCGGTGACCCAGGATATGTATATCCCAAACCTGCGGCAGGCCACCGACGAGGGTTATGACTTCATCGTTACCACGGGCTTTACCTTTGCAGATGCCCTGACCACGGTGGCCGGGGATAATCCCAACCAGAAGTACCTTATTGTGGACGTGGACTGGGTTAATCTGCCCAACGTGATGAACGCGATCTATGCGGAGCACGAGGGTTCTTATCTGGTAGGTGTTCTGGCGGCCCTCAAGGCCCAGGCAGACGGCATCCAGAACCCCAGGTTCGGTTTTATCGGCGGCATTGCCAGCCCTACCATCACCAAATTTGAGGTGGGTTATATTCAGGGCATCCTCTCGGTGATCCCCAACGCTCAGATCGTGGACTACTATGTGAACGACTGGGGCAATCCCGACCTGGCCAAGACCCAGGCCAAGAACTGGTACGACAGCGGGGTCTACGCTATCTACTCGGCGGCCGGGGGAAGCGGTCTCGGAGTGATTGCCCAGGCCAAGGAGTACCGCGTCCAGGGCAAGAATGTCTGGGCCATCGGGGTGGACTCGGACCAGTACGAGGACGGGCTTCTGCCCGATTCCGGGGAATCGGCGGTGCTGACTTCCATGCTCAAGAAGGTGGAGACGAGCCTGATTTACGCCCTGAACGCGGTGAAGAACGGTACCTTTAAGGGCGAGGTGATCAGTTTCGATCTCAAGTCCGACGGGGTGGGTTATTCCACGGCCAACTCCGCAGTAACGCCGGACATTATTGCCAGGGTGGAGCAGATCCGGCAGCAGATCATCAGCGGCCAGATCGGGATCGCTTCCACCTATGCCGAGGCCAGGAAACTACCGGGCTTTCCCCAGAACTTAGCGGCGGTGGATTAAACCGGCCCGGGGAGGGCTTTGCTATGCTCCATCCTGCGGTGGAGATGCTTGATATCACCAAGGTCTTCCCCGGGGTGCTGGCCAATGACCGGGTCCGTCTTGAGGTGGCCCAGGGGGAAATCCACGCACTCCTCGGTGAGAACGGCGCGGGGAAGTCTACCCTCATGTCTATCCTTTTCGGCCTCTATCCCCCCGACTCCGGGACCATCAGGATCCGGGGCCGGGAGGTGCGTATACAGAGCCCCAACGATGCCGCAGACCTGGGGATCGGTATGGTGCATCAGCACTTTAAACTGATACATAACTTTACGGTTACCGAGAACATCATCCTGGGCCTGGAAAGCCGGAACCGCCTGGGGAACCTGGACCTGGGGGCGGCGGAAAAGCGGGTGGGGGAACTCTCGGCCCGCTACGGTTTCGCGGTAGACCCCCGGGCGAAGATCGAGGACATCACCGTGGGCATGCAGCAACGGGTGGAGATCCTCAAAATCCTCTATAGAAACGCGGATATCCTTATCTTTGACGAGCCCAGCGCCGTGCTCATCCCCCAGGAGATTGACGAGCTCATGGCCATCTTTAACCGGCTCCGCTCCGAGGGGAAGACCATCCTCTTTATCACCCATAAGCTGAAGGAGATCAAGGCGGCGGCGGACCGTTGCACGGTGCTCCGCCGGGGAAAGTATGTGGGTACGGTCAAGGTGGCCGGCGCCACCGGGGAAAGCCTGGCGGAGATGATGGTGGGCCGGGCGGTGAACTTTAGAGTTGACAAAAGGCCAGCTAAGCCGGGGGAGCTCGTGCTCAAGATCGAGAACCTTACTGTCCTGGGGGCCAACGGTGCGCCGGCGGTCCGGAATCTGAGCCTGGAACTACGGGCCGGTGAAATTCTCGGTATCGCGGGGGTGGATGGGAACGGCCAGCGGGAATTTGTGGCGGCTATCGCAGGGATCCTGCCCGTTAAGAGCGGACGCATCCTGCTCAAGGGCCGGGACATGGGCCGGGAGAGTATCCGGGGCCGTATCGCCGCCGGGATCGGCCTGGTGCCCGAGGACCGGTACCAGCACGGGCTCGTCCTGGACTTTAGGCTCGACGAGAATCTTATCCTGAAAAGTTACCGGCAGGCCCCTTTTTCAGGCCCGGCGGGCTTTCTGCGCTACCCGGCCATCACCTCTCATGCGGATGCTCTGATCCGCCAGTTCGATATTCGGGCGGGTAATGGGCCGGCCACTCCCGCCCGGGCTATGTCCGGGGGGAATCAGCAGAAGGCGGTCATTGCCCGGGAGATCGACCTTTCGCCGGAGCTGCTCATGGTGTCCCAGCCTACCCGGGGTCTTGACGTGGGGGCCATTGAGTATATCCACAGGCGGATCGTGGAGGAACGGGATAAGGGCCGGGCGGTGCTGCTCATCTCCTTTGAACTGGACGAGATTTTGAGCCTCTGCGACCGGATTGCGGCTATTTCCCGGGGTTCCATCGTGGGGGAAGTCGCGGCGGCCGAGGCCCAGGAGCGGAGTATCGGCGCCATGATGGGAGGGGTCCATGCGGAAGCCTGAGCGCGGGTCTGGAGGGCTACAGGATCGTATCCTGGAGACCTTCACGGCAAATCAAGGCCTGGTGTCTGCCCTAGCGGTGGTCCTGGGTTTCCTGGTGGCGACTATCCTGGTGCTGGCCGCAGGGCGGAATCCGGTGGGTATGTACTCGGCTATCGTGCAGGTGGTTTCCGGCTGGGACCTTCGCCGGGGGGTCTGGAACGCCCGCTATATCGGCGAGTGGCTGGTGAGCTCCATGCCCCTTGTCCTCTGCGGCCTTTCCATGGGATTCGCCGCCCGGACCGGGCTCTTCAACATCGGCGCCGAGGGGCAGTATATCGCGGGGATCACGGCGGCTCAGTTCGCCGCCCTCTACGGGCCCCAGGTTCCGGTGCTCCATGCCGCCCTGGTGGTGTTGGCCGCCCTGGCCGCCGGGGCCTTCTGGGGGGGTATCTCGGGGATACTTAAGGCCCGGTTCAAGGTGTCCGAGGTGGTGTCCACCATCATGATGAACTACATCGCCCTGTATCTGGCGCGGTTTTTCACCATGCTGATCCCCGAAAGTAACACCTACCGGACCCCGGACTTTCCGGAGACGGCCCTGCTGGGGAGCCCTCTTCTCGCTTCTCTCAGCAACGGTTCCCGGCTTAACCACGGGCTCTGGCTGACGCTTTTGGCGATTGTTTTCTACTGGCTGGTCATGGGGAAGACCCGGCTTGGCTATTCCCTCCGGGCCACGGGGCTTAACAAGGAGGCGGCCCGTTACGGAGGTATCAATGTGAAGGGGAGCATCACCACGTCCATGGCTATTGCCGGGGCCTTTGCGGGGCTTGCGGGTGTCATCGTGTCCCTGGGCTCCTTTAACTACGGCCGGGTTCTCGCAGGCCAGGACGGCTACGGCTTTGACGGCATTGCGGTGGCTCTGGTGGGGAACTCCGGCGCCTGGGGGATCGCTCTTTCGGGCCTCCTTTTCGGGATGCTTAAGTCCGCCCAGCCTCTGATGCAGTCCCGGCAGATACCCCAAGAGATCACGGCCATTATATTGGGCCTGGTGGTCGTTTTTATCTCCCTCCGTTCGGCGGTAAAGATCCTGGCGGATTGGCGGATGAAGGAGCGCGCGAAAAAGCACGGCGAATCAGGCGAGGGGAGGGGGCAGCGTGAGTGATATTTTCCAGACCATCGGTAATATGCTTCCTTCGGTGCTGATGATTGTGGCGCCTATCCTGATCGCCGCTACCGGAGGCATGATCTGTGAGCGGGCCGGGGTGGTGAACATCGCCCTGGAGGGCCTCATGTCCATTGGGGCCTTTACTGCGGCGGCTGCCCAGGTGCTCCTGGAAGCAGCCACACCCCTGTCCATCCCCATCGCATTGCTGCTGGCGGCCTTTATGGGGGGGCTCTTTTCCCTGATCCACGCCTTCGCCTCCATCAGCCTGCGGGCCGACCAGGTGATTTCCGGCACGGGGATCAACCTTTTGGCCACCGGCGTTACGGTCTTCTGCTCCCAGATACTCTTCCAGCAGGAGCGGACCAAGCCCTTCCGTATGGGCATGATGCCCGGTCCCGGCGGCATCTATCCCACGGCCTGGATCGCCCTGGTCATTCTGGGCCTGGCCTGGTTCCTGCTCTATAAACGGCCCTGGGGGCTCAGGCTCCGGGCCGCCGGGGAGCATCCCCAGGCTCTGGCCTCCGCAGGGGTCAAGGTGGTCCGTATCCGCTATATTGCGGTGCTGATTTCCGGGCTTCTGGCGGGTCTGGCCGGGGCCTGCCTGGTGCTGACCCAGACCATCCAGTACACCTCGACCACGATCAACGGCAAGGGATTCATCGCCTTGGCGGCCCTCTCTTTCGGGCGCTGGCTGCCCTTGGGCATCCTGGGATCCTCCCTGCTCTTCGGGGCCTCATCGGCCCTGGCGGTGTATATCGTGAACATTACGGCCCTCAAGTTCCTGCCCCCGGAGTTCTTCAACCTACTGCCTTATCTGATTACGCTGGTAACCCTGGTGCTTTTTAGCGGTAAGGATTACGCGCCGAGGGCCAGCGGCCAGAGCTACGAACCGGGAAAGGGCTAAGGAGCGCACTGAGTCCAATACCGGGAAAGGGGGCTTACGCGGACGCGGAGGCGCGGCCCTTCGACCGGTTCGGCTTCGTGCCGAAACCCGCCTCGTATTGCGGGGCCTTACTCTTTAAGGACTTTCCGCCTACATTTCCGGGCCGAAACTTTAAATATCGGTAAATCAGATGAAAAAGATAAGTATAAACAGCATTTTCCCTCAAAAAAAGTTGACTTGGACTAGACACACATCAATTTATAGCTTATAATCTTAAAAAATATGGTATAGGTTGAAATTTTTGAAGAAGGGGACCGTTAGGGGAGAGGGAAATGAAAAAAGGGACAGCGGCATTTATATTAGGACTTTTGGTCACTGCATCGGCTTTTGCACAGAACGGCCCCTGGGAGGGAAACGGTACCTGGTATGAGACTTCGGCAAAGAACCTTTATTCGTCCCATGCAAATCTGCCTTTTGGAACCCGCCTGCGGGTTACCAACCTGGATAACAACAAGGCGGTTATTGTAACCGTAAACGGGCGTATTCCCGATGACCCCAACCGCCTGATAGATCTGGCCCAGTCTGCGGCGGAAAACATCGAAATGAACGCCTCGGGCTCTACCCGTGTACGGGTCGAAGTCCTGACCCGCGGCCAGGAGTCCGCAGAGACCCCGGTCGAGGCAGCGGCTGAACCCCCGGCCACACCTGCGGAGACTACGCCCGCAGCTCCGGCGGAGACGGCGGCTGAACCTCCTCCTGCGGAAGAGGTTAAACTTGGTGATACTACCGGTGAGCAGGCGGCGGCTGAGCCTCCTCAGGAGCAGCCTCCTGCGGTGGAGACGGCGGCTGAACCTCCGGCCGCACCCCCTGCGGAGACCGCGCCCACAGCTCCGGTAGATTCCACAGCCCAGCAGCCTCCTGTGGCCCAGACGGCAACCGAACCCCCGGCCACACCCCCTGCGGAGACCACGCCTACAACTCCGGCGGATTCTACGGCTCAGCAGCCTGCTGCCGCAGCCCAACAGTCTGCTACCACGACCCAACAGCCTGTTACTACGACCCAGTCCCCATCGCAGAATATGCTTTCGGGTGGCGATTCAGGCAATTCAGGCGGATCCGGTGGTAGTGGTAGTAGCAGCAGTAGCGCTGCCGCTGCCGGCGGTGGTGGAAGCAATAACAACAACAATAATAACAACATGGGCGGCGGCGGTTCAGGTTCCCCGATTGTCATGGGGCCCACGGTAACGCCTACCACTCCCACGGTAACGCCCCAGCAGTCCAGCTCTACCCAGGGAGGGACAACGCCTCAATCCCAAGCCGCAGAGACGCCGGCCCCGGCTGCCGGGACAGCTCAGACCGCCGGAACGCCCCAGTATATCCTAATACCGGTACCCAGCGGCGGTATCTCGGAACCGATTGTGATACCGGTGAATCCGGGCCAGGGAGCGGGAACAACGCAGTATATTCTGGTGCCCCAGAGTTCGGGAACGACGGTACCGTCTACGGGCGCACCGTCTACGAGCGCTCAGCCTGCTACGACCGGGGATTCCGCCCAGCAAAGCCAGGGCGGGGCCGCAGCGCCGGGTTCGGGGACGCCGGCGATGAATAACACGGTATCGATAACGATTATCATCGGGGGAGAGTCCACGGACGGAACCAAGACATCGACCGAGGGGACTGGGAGCACGACACCGGCCCAGACGGCCGCGCCAGCCCAACAGACCGCGCCAGTCCAACAGACCGCGCCAGCCCAACAGACCGCGCCGGCCCAGCAGACTACACCGGCCCAGGCGACCGTACCGGCCCAACAGACCGCGCCCGCCCAGCAGACACCGGCGGCGCCGGCCCAGGCGACCGTACCGGCCCAACAGACAGCACCGGCCCAGCAGACACAGGCGGCGCCGGTCCAGCCGGCGCAGAATATCAAGATCACACCAGGACTGCCGGATTCCCAAAATGGGAAATACTACCGTATCCAGGTAGGGGCCTACTCAACCATGGAAACGGTAACCCGGGTGATTCAGCAGATCGGCGCAGCCGGGTTCCAGGCCTACTATGAACGGTCGGGAAATCTCTACCGGGTCGTGCTGACCCAGGTACCGGCGGCATTGGTGGAGAGTACCATACAGAAGCTGGCAAACGCGGGCTTCTCCGATTTCTGGGTCAGGGTGGAATAGGCCCCGGACGCTATGCAGAACTTTGTCTATCAGAATAGCACGAAGCTCATCTTCGGCCGGGGGGCCGAGGGGGAGGCCGGCAGGGAAACAGCCGCCGTCCTCAGGACCCTGGGAGCCGGTCCCCAGGGCCGCATCCTGCTCCACCATTCGGGGGGCTTTGCCGCAAGATCGGGGCTTATTGACCGTATCAAGGGGAGCCTTCGGGAGGCGGGGGTCGGCTGGGTGGAGCTTACGGGGGTCAAGCCCAATCCCCGGCTCTCCCTGGTCCGGGAGGGTATCGCCCTTTGCCGGAAGGAGGGCCTCCCCTTTATCCTGGCTGTGGGGGGCGGTTCGGCTATCGATTCCGCCAAGGCTATTGCCGCGGGAGTTCCCTATGGTGGGGATGTCTGGGAGCTCTACGCCAAGAAGGCCCCCGTCGCGGAAGCCCTGCCCCTGGCTGCGGTGGTAACTATCCCCGCCTCGGGGAGCGAGAGCAGCACGAGCTCGGTTATCACCAACGAGGAACTGGCCTGGAAGCAGGGACTGAGCGCCGAGTGTATTAGGCCGGTTTTTGCCATCCTCAACCCGGAACTAACCTATACCCTGCCCCCCTATCAGACTGCCTGCGGGGTGGCGGATATGCTGGCCCATGTTATGGAACGGTACTTTACCCGGGAGCCCCAGGTGGAACTGACTGACGAACTCTGCGAGGGAACCATGCGGACGATTGTCCGCAATGCCCGGCAGGTTCTCACGACCCCCGGCGGCGCCCATGATTACGATGCCCGGGCCGAGCTGATGTGGGCCGGGACCCTGGCGCACAACAATCTCCTGGGCCTCGGCCGGGTGGGCGACTGGGCGAGCCATCACCTGGAGCACGAACTTTCGGCCGGCTACGATATTGCCCACGGGGCGGGCATGGCGATCATCTTCCCCGCCTGGCTGGAGTACAATATTCGTGCCGATTCGTCCGGCGGTGACGGTCTGCCAAGCGGCAACACCCGGCCGGCCCAATTCGCCGAAAAGGTCTGGGGGCTCAGCCTCCGGCGTCCTGACGAGACGGCCCGGGAAGGGGTCCTCCGGCTCAGGGAATTCTACCGTTCTATCGGCCTCCCGGTCTCCTTTACGGACGCGGGCCTTCCCACGGACGGTATCCCCGGCATGGCCCGGCGGTTCAGCCGCTTCGGTCCCGATGGCAAGTACCGCAAACTAGACGCCGCCGCCGCGGAAGCGGTCTACCGCCTGGCTTGTTGATTCGTTGCGAAGGGTACGCCCCCTGAGTCAAATACCTTACGAGAACAACCCCTCAACACGGCCGTATTGCGGTACGCTGCGCAACATAGTTGCGCATATGGCCGTATTGCGGTGCGCCACATGGCCGTATTGCGGTACGCTACATGGCCGTATTGCGCTGCGCAACATAGTTGCGCACATGGCCGTAAGCAAGACCTGTCTGGACACCGGCAGGACCGGCCCTAGCGTTTTTTCAAATCCCGCAGGGATTTTCGCAGACCCTCGGCGGCGTTGAAGAGGACCGTTACCGGGGGGTTGTAGGCATAGTCCCAGCTTCCGCTCCGGTGGATAATGGCCCCGCCAAAGCCGGTTTTGAAGCGGTAAAGCCCGGCCATAGGGTGGGCGGGGTCATCAGCGGGGGGGATGCCGAAGAGATCATAGCGGATGCAGCCTGCGGCCCGGGCGTCCCGCAGGGCCCGCCACTGGAGGGCGTAGGGGGCCATAAGCTGCCGCTCCCGGTCCGAGGACGCGCCGTAGAGGTAGGTGGCTTCCTCCCCCCGGAACAGGCTGATGATGGCCGCCAAATCCTGGCCCTGGTACGAGGCGATGTAGAGCCGCAGACCGGGCGCCGGCCCCTGGGCGTGCATCTGCAAGCCCTGGGCGTGCATTTGCAAGCCCCGAGCGCGCTCCCCGGCCTCGGCCGCCAGGGCAAACTGGGTTTGGTAATACTCCAGGCTGTGCATGGCGATGCCGTCCCGGCGGCAGGTCTCTGCAAAAAGCTCGTAGAATACCGAAAGCTCCCCGGCGCCGGCCTCCCGGACCGCCACGCCCTTCTTTTCCGCCAGTCTGATATTGTAGCGCCACTTGGGCTTCATCCCGGCGAGGATAGCCTCTTCATCCTGCGCCAGGTTGATGATGACCGTGTCCGGCGGCTGGATATCTGCGGCGGCCCGGCGGAAGGGTCTTCCCAGGGGCGGGGGAGCATCCCCTGAGCGGTACCAGGGGGGGTCAAAGCGGATAAAGGCCGTGGTCCGGGGCAGATGGGGCCGGAGCGCCCGGGCCAGGGCGGCCAGGGCCCCGGCCGGCTCCCCGGCGGAAAGTTCCGGCAAGGATTCGGGCCCCCAGGGGACGTAGGCGAAGGAAAGGCCCGGAGCAAGGCGCCGGGACATAACCAGGAGGGGCGATACGGCGGGAGCCTCATCCCATCCCAGGCGAAAGGCCAGGGGCGTCCAGCCGAAACGGCCCTTAAAACGGCCCCAGAAGGCGGATTGCAGGAAGGAAGCGGCCCCCTCGCAGACCGTGAGATCTGCCGGGCTGAGGCGCAGGACCATGGGCTAGTGGACCCCGCCTTCGGCAATGCGGGAGCAACGGATGGGCTTACCCAGGAGGCTCAGGGCCTGGCCGCCCGAAAGCACGGTATGATCCTTTATCTCCAGGGGCACGGCCAGGAACTGGTCGATGCTGATTTGCGCGGGAGCCGCGCCCGCAGGGACCGCAGACGCGCCCGCAGCCCCCTCGATGAGGACCCGGGTTCCCGTGGGCGCCTCCCCGGCGTCCAGGACCTCCACGATCTCCGGGCCGTCCCCGGCTTTAAGGGAGCCGGCCAGGAGCATGCCCTGGCTCAGGACCCCCCGGAGCTTGGCGGGCTTGAGGTTGTAGGCGAGGATGATCTTCTTGTTGAGGAGTTCAGCCTCCGTATAGAAGGGCGCCAGGCCCGATACGATGATCCGTTCCTCCCCGGCTATCTCCAGGGTTTCGATGTAGAGCTTGTCCGCCTGGGGATGCCGTTCGATCTTGACGATCCGGGCCACCCGGAGGTCCAGGGTCGCCAGGAAACGGGCCGCAGGATCGACCGGGGGACTATCCCCTGGGGGAAGCCCAGCGGGCAGCCCAGAGGGCAGTTCCCTGGCTTCTTCCCGTTCTTTCTGGCTGCCGGAATAACGCTCCCGGAGGGCGGCGATAAAGTCGTCTTCCAGCCTGGTAAAGAGGACTTCGCTCCGAACCACGCGGTCAAGGCCCCCTGTAGCGCCCAGGCCGGTCCAGTCAAGGTGGCCGGGGAGGGTTCTATCCAGGGTTTTACCGAAGAATCCGGCGATCTTTTCCGCAGCGGCGGGCAGGAAGGGTTCGATAAGGATGGCTATGTCCCGGACCACCTGGCAGAGATCGGCAATGAGGGCCCCGGCGGCGGCGGGATCCTCTTGGCGCTTTTTCCAGGGCTCCCCGTCCTGGAAGCGTTTATTGGCCAGACCGGAAAGCGCGAAAATAGCCCGGAAGGCATCCCGTAGTTCCGCCCGTTCGAGCTTGCCGGTAATATCCGCCTCAAAGCGGCGGACCCCGTCCCAGAATTCGGTCCGGGCAGGATTGCCCAGAGGGCCGCCCACCGGGCCGCCCGGAAGTGGGGTACCGGGGATATTCCCCTCGTAATAGCGGTTTACGAATGAGAGGGTCCGGTTGACCAGGTTCCCCAGGTTGCCGATGAGCTCGCCGTTGACCTTTTCCTG
>JAITON010000205.1 GCA_031289935.1 Treponema sp. | reverse complement strand
CTCCCCATCCTCAAGAGCGAATACGCCGCCAAACGGATTGTCCGGGCGGTGCTCAGGAACCGGAAGCGCCTGATCATGCCCCGCTTTGTCTATTCCGTGAATCTGCTCCGCCTCTTCCCGGTTGGCTTCCTGGACGCCATGGCCAATTTTTTTGGCATCAACCACAGTATGGATGAATTTACCGGACGATGAATGTGTGCTATACTGATAGCCGAGGAGATTACTATGCGTGAAGTTACGAAAGAAAGCGTCCCGTTTACCGCCGCCCCTTCCCTCCGTGATACGGCCGGCATGGCCGCCGCCCTGGAGGCCGCCCGGAAGGCCCAAGCCGCCTGGGCCGCCATGCCCTACCGGGAACGGGCCCGGCGCCTCAGGCTGGCCGGTACATTCATGTCCGGCCATATCGACGCCATTATCGGGGCGATCCACCGGGACAACGGCAAGCTGCCCCTGGACGCCCTGGCCGCCGAGCTGCTCCCGGCCTTTATGAGCCTGGACTACTATATCCGCCACGGGAAGCGCTTTATGCGGCCCCAGGCTCTGGGCGGGGGCAATCTCCTGATGTTCAACAAACGGAGCGCTCTGGTGTACCGGCCCTATGGAGTAGTGGGGATTATTTCTCCCTGGAACTATCCCTTTGCCATTCCCTTTTCTGAGGTCGTCATGGCCCTCCTGGCGGGGAATGCCGTGATCCTCAAGGTGGCTTCGGTGACCCCCGGCGTGGGAGCGGCCCTGGCGGCCATCTTCGCCGCCGCAGAACTCCCCGCCGGGCTCTTTACCTGGGCCGGCATTCCCGGCAAGGAGGCCGGCCCGGCCTTTATCGCTTCCGGCATGGACAAGCTCTTCTTTACCGGATCCACCGCCACGGGCCGGGAACTCATGGCCCTGGCCGCCCCCCGGCTCCTGCCCCTGGTGCTGGAACTGGGCGGGGCCGACGCGGCCATCATCTGCGAGGATGCCGACCTGGACCGGGCCGCCCTGGGCATCCTCTGGTCGGGCTACTCCAACGCCGGCCAGTCCTGCGGCGGGGCTCAGCGTATCCTGGTCCACCAGGCCGTCTACGAGCCCTTCCTGGAAAAGCTCTGCGCCCTGGTGAAGGCCCTCCGCCCTGGCGCCGATCTGGGCCCCATGACCACGGTGAACCAGAAGCGCTCCGTGGAAAAGGCCGTGGAGGCCAGCCTTGCCGCCGGGGCCGTGGTTGCCGCCCGCAGCCCCGATTATATTCCCGAGCCCGGCGATCCCTTCGCGGACCGCTACCTCTCTGCCCTGGTTTTGACCCTGCCCCCCGGCGCCCCGGCCGGTACCGCCGCGCCGGTGATAACCGATGAGGTCTTCGGCCCCGTCACCGTGGTAATTCCCGTAAAAGACGACGAGGAGGCCCTCCGCAAGGCCAACGAGAGCTCCTACGGGCTGACCGGCTCGGTCTGGTCCAGGAACCGCCGCCGGGCCCGGCTTCTTGCCGCCCGGGTCAACGCCGGGGCGGTCATGATAAACGACCACCTCATGTCCCACGGTCTGGCCGAGACCCCCTGGGGCGGCTTCGGCGATTCCGGCCTGGGCAGAACCCACGGCAGCCTGGGCTTCCGGGAGATGCTCAAGGCCCAGGTCGTGGTGGACGATATACTCCCCGGCGCCAAGCGGGAGCTTTGGTGGCAGCCCTATTCGGCCAAGGTCTACCAGGGCATCCGGGCCATCACGGAATTCCTCGGGGGCCCCAGCCTGGCAAGCCGGATAGGGGCCATCCCCGGTGTGCTCCGTATCGTGGGCCGCTACTGGAGCAAAAAATAGGGGTTTTCATCAGCAACGAGCCTGCCCATGTAACAGGCCCTCCGCCGTTTCCCGGCTGATTTCCCCGTGGTTGGCCTGGGCCATAATCGCCACCTGCTTATCCCGCAGTTTATAGAAACCCAGGAGCAGCCCGGTCTGCATCAGCGAGCCGATTACCGGGACCAGGGCAAAGAGGAGCCATATCCCCTCCTGCACCCCCGCGCTCTGGGTCGCCGAGCCCTCCACAAAGCCAAAGGCCCCCAGAATCAGCAGGGCCGAGGCGCTGGATATGGCGTTGATGCACTTGGACGCGAAGGATTGGATCGAAAAAGCCGCCCCCTCGGCATGGACCCCGGTCTTATAGGCCCCGTACTCCACAAAATCGGGGGTAAAGAGGAAGAAGAGCGCCGTATGGGCTCCGGTGCTAAAGCCCCGGAGGGCAACCAGGACCGCAAAGAGGGCGAAATTCCCCCAGCCCGTAACATACAACAGCGCCGAAGTGATTACCGTTACCAGGTGGGTAAAGAGGAGAATGTGGAGCTTGTCGAATTTGTTGATCAGGGCCTTTACCGCCACGATAGCCAGAATGCTGGGGATAAAGGAGATGATGAGCAGGGGCGTAATCTGCTCGTCGCCCCCCAGGTTGTAGATGGCAAAGAGGGTCGTTACCCCGCCTGATGTATTGGCCAGACCGTAGAGAATGGCGGAGCCAAAGAAGAGGAGCAGGTATTTATTGCTCTTTAGATAGCGGAGGATATCCTTGAGTTCCGGAACCCCCTCGCTGCGGCTGGAATACCGTTCCTTGAGCATAAAGCAGCCCGGCAGCATGGTGAGCATGGAAAAGACCGCAAAGATGGCCACCGTCAGATGCCAGCCAATGGCCGCGTAGAGGCTGGGGATAAAGAGCACCACAAAGGCCGGGAGGGTGCCGATGATCCTGGAGGTACCGATAATCTGGGCCCGCTCCCGGGGATTGCCCGTCATGGCCGTGGTGATGGCAAAGTAGGGCACCTCGGTCATGGTGGAGGCCGCGTCGGTTAGCATATAGCCCAGGAGCAGCCAGGCCCCCTTGACCCAGACCGGCATGTTCACCGGCACCAGGAAGAGGAGGCAGACCATCAGGGGCAGGGTAAAGGTGGAAAGCCGCATCCAGGGCAGGTACTTCCCCCCCTTGAGCCGGGCCCGGTCCACGATTACCCCGAACATAGGGTCGTTCAGCCCGTCCCAGATCTTTACAATAAAGAAGATAACCGCCACGAGCTCCGCCGGTACTGCCGCGTTAATCAGATAATACTGCTGGAGAAAGGTATTGACGAGGACGAAGAATATATTCAGCCCGATCCCGTAAACCCCAAAGACCGTCCTTTCTCCCCGGCTGGTCTCGTAACCCTTTGTTCCCACCTTTGTCTCCTTGAGCCATATTGTAGCATAGTTTGAGGAATTTGCAACAATTTCTTGCAAAAAATGCGAATTCCTGAAAAAAGCGATAAAAAATCTCCAAAAAACGCAAATTTATGCAAAAGCGCTTGACAATATTATCAGGAAGGTATACACTTACGCCATGTTGAAGACACAAAGTTTTGAACAAGACAGCGTAAACCCGGCCCTACAGGGCCCGGCCCCGATGGGGCCAGCCACTATAGTCCAGTTTGCGCAATGCAATCCGGTAGGATTGCACGCGACCTGGACCGCCATCCTA
>JAITON010000136.1 GCA_031289935.1 Treponema sp. | reverse complement strand
CGCATAACAATTTGTATGAGTATGCGTTGGCCCTGCGGTCCGCAGAGCGGCCCTTAGTTCAGGATAATAGCCGCCTCGTGGAGCTCCTGGATCCCTGTGGCGCCTAGGCTTACCCGTAGCAGATTGAGTTCCTCGCTCCCGCTTTCCCCTTCCAAACGGGTAACCAGATAGGTCTCCTGGGCCAGTCCTTTAAGGCCGGGTCTGAGTTCCAGGAGTTCCGAGCCTTCCAGCGCAAAGAAAATGTAGCTGCCCTGCTGTCCCGTGCCCGGGACCTCGTAACGGCCATTGGCCTGGAGCTTCAGGGTCCCGATAGAGCCCTGATAGGAAACCTCCGTGTAAGGCTCCACCCCGTTCTGTATCCGGCCGGAGTTCCGTACCGGGCTGGCGGCCTTCCGGTAGGAACCGTTCCAGGACATATCCACACCAATTTTCAGGTTGATGGGCTCGGTAACCCGGACCCGGACGCTGTTCAGAGTCTCCAGTTCGATGTCCACCTGCCGTTTCAGGGTGGTGACCGACACATTCTGGGTCGATACATAGAGACCGTAGCGGGTGAAATTGGAATTCTGCCAGCTATAGACCTGCCACACATCCTCGAAGAAGAAGATCAGTTCCCGGTTCGAGGAGTCAAAATAGATGTACTGGCGGCCGTCCACCGTGCCGCCGGGCCCCACATAGTACCAGAGCCCCTGGATAAAAGCCTCAAAGACCCCGGATCCCCCGGAAAGTAGTTCCCGGACACGAGCCTGTTCCACCTGGCTTCCCGGCACCCTGGTCAGGGAGCTTTGTTCGTAACGGCCCGAATCGGCGTTATAGACGTAGCTTAATTCCAACTGATCCAGCAGGTTTTCCGATTCCCCGTCCCTGCCCCGGGCGCTGATATCGAAGCTCCGTCCCCTGGTCTGGCCCATCTGATAGGCCTGGCTCCGCTCCGCCGGTATAACGCTGATGGACCCGTCAATGCTGATTTGGGCAATCAGCTCAAAGGGCGTCTGCGGCAGCGGGCTGTTCCGGTGGAAGACCGTCAGGGTATGCTCCCCCGCGCCGTTCATGCCCCTTACCAGGACGCAGATACTGTGGTCGCCGATCAGGTCCAGGGTATCGAGGCTCAGGGTCCCCGGCCTGGTAGCTGCCGTGGGGCTGCTCCAAAGCCGCCGGTACCCGCCGCCCTCATTATCCGCATAGGTGATGTAGATGGGGCTTTCGGCCTCCAATAGGTTCCGGTAGGCGATAATCTGCTCGTCCTGGGTATCTCCGTCGAAATCCCCGGTCAGAACCGTTACGATAGCCTCTCCCTCTTCCAGGGCAATTTTGGCCATCATGGTGTCTTCCCAGGCCTGACGTTCCGCATCGGATTCCTGCCCCGGAGCGCCGGCGGAGATTTGGGGGACCAGCTCCCGGGTCTGGGTCTGTTTCCTCCGCTCTTCGGTCTTGAAAAAGTCCTCCGGCAACATCCTGAGAACGGCAATGAGGGCCGCCGTCAGGAGAAAGGCCAGCAGGGGAATAATCCAGAACCTATTCCTGGCCATAGAAGAAGGACGCCGCCGCCCTGCCTACGGCGGAACTGATGGAGCCTAAACTGACCATGGCCCGCCACTGGGGAAATTCCCGGACCCGGGAATACCTGAGCAGGTCTTCGGTCCCCCGGAGCAAGGAGCTTTGCCCCGGACCGGCTCCCGCCACCAGGAGGGTGTAGCTCATGCCCCCCGCCGCCTGGACCGCCGCCTCCCGGGCCGCCGCTTCCCGCAGCGCCCCCGCAAAGTCGGCCCCCGTTTCCCGGGCGCCGATCCCCCGGATCAGGGCCTTGAGCGTATCCAGGCTATCCTGCCCGGCAATTTTCCCGGAGAAAATCTCCCGGGCCTTTTCCCCGGCGGCCCAGACTATGACCCGGTCCCCGGCCCTGAGCATGCCGTCTACCACCGTATCGCAGACCCAGTTCAGGGCTTCGGTTCTCCCGGCGGCCAGAGCCATAGACCCGTCGATGATCAGGAACATATCCAGGGCCAGGCTCCGTTCATCGGCCCCCGGCAGCCCTGGGGCAAGCCCTGGGGCAAGCTCTTGGGCGGCGCAGGGCTGCGCGGCGCACAGGAGCGCTGCGTACAGTAGTGCGGCGCACAGCGCTGTGTACAGCCGCGCGCCGTACAGTAGTGCGGCGGTGAAGCCTCCCAGACGTCTGCCGGGCTTTGCCCCCATAAGCGCTAACAGGATTTTACGCATTGATTAGCACCGCTTAGCTCCGCTTAACCGGCCCGTGCCAGAGTTACGGCGCAGGTAACCACGATGTCCTCCACCGAGGCGCCCCGGGAAAGATCGCTCACCGGCTTGGCAAACCCCTGGAGGAAGGGCCCGAAGGCTTCGGCCCCGCCCAGACGCTGGACCAGTTTATAGCCGATGTTGCCCGCCCCCAGATCCGGGAAGATCAAGGTGTTCACTTTACCACGGACCGGGCTGCCCGGAGCCTTCTTGTCGGTAACGGCAGGCGCCAGGGCCGCGTCGGCCTGGAGTTCCCCGTCGAAGATAAAGCCGGGATTCCGGCCCTTGAGAATCTCCACAGCCTCCTGAACCCTGGTAACGTTCTCGTGGCCGGCCGATCCCTTGGTAGAGAAGGAGAGGAGGGCCGCCACCGGTTCCGCCCCCAGGAATTCCCGGCAGGATTGGGCGGCGCTGGCGGCAATATCGGCCAGTTGTTCGGCCGTGGGGGCCGGCACCACCGCGCAGTCCGAAAAGATCAGGGAACCCTCCACCCCAAAGCCCTTGTCCAGGCCGGTCATGACGAAACAGGAGGAGGCGGTCCTGGAGCCGGGGCTCGTACCGATGACCGAAAGCCCCGCGCGGAGCACGTCGGCGGTAGCGCTTTCCGCACCGGCCACCAGGGCATCGGCATCCCCCAGGTGAACCAGCATAGCCCCCCAGCGGAGGCAGTGGAGGATTTCGGCCCGGGCCTTTTCCTCGGTCATAGGCTTGTCCACGGTCTTACCCTTGGCCCGCTTGGCCTCGTCTTTTTCGCGGCCCAGGCGATAGTATTCCGCCCCATAGGCGGCCCGCCGGGGGGATTTTTCCGGGTCCGATATCTGGATACCCTCAAGCCCGACCCCCTGGCCCGCCGCCGCCTGCCGGACCGCCGCCTCGTTCCCCACCAGCGTTACCGAGGCCGCCAGGCCCTGGTCCACGATTATACGGGCGGCCCTGAGCGTCCGCTCTTCGGTACCCTCGGCCAGTACGAGCCGCTTTTGCAGCGTTTTGGCCCTGGCCTTCATATCATTCACAAAATCCATAGCGTGCTCCCTCGAGTTAGTTTTGTAGAGTATAGCAGTTATTCCGCCCCCGGTCCAGTCTGCGCAGCGCGGACTTGCCCACGCCGTAGGCGCAGAAACTATGTAAAACAGAGTTTCTGCGGAGTTAATTTCAAAACTCACCGGGTTTTGAAATTAACTCAGGGGACCACCGTGCTCACGATGGCGCTCCAGGGCCCGACGTCGCCCTTAGAGTTCTCGTAGGCCGTGGCATAGTGAACTGGCTTGCTATGGTCGCTGGGGTCCCAGGAAAATTTCATCTGGACTCTCCGGCTGAACTTTGAATTAGGCAGTTTTGCCGGCGAAGCGGGGGCCTCGCCCCCCAACTGCCAGGCGAAGCGCAGCCCGTAGGCGTCGGCGGGTTTTTCCTTTTTCCTGGTCGCCGAGTCCAGGGCGGTTACCGTATGCTGGTATTTGCCCGTAGGCACCACGTCCGTATCGGGGCGGCTCTCCGGCGCCGGGTGGTGGCTTATAGTACCGTCCTTGGTCCAAAGCCCCAGATCCAGACGGTTTTCCGGGCTGATAGCCCCGTTGGCGTTGGGGTTGATGTAGGTCTTTACCATCCAGCGGATATTGGCCCTATCCTCGCCCCGCAGACGCCGGGCTTTTTTGACGACCAGGCTCGTGCGGGTCTCGGGATTATCCGCCTCGTCCTGAACCGCCGTCCAGGCCGTATGCCCGGAGCTCAACCGCGTTGCCGCCGGCTCGGGAATCCCCCAGAGATCCGCGTTCTGAACAACCAAACTCACAAAATGATCCGAAAAAGACCGGTACTCGGCGAGCTTCGCCGGTATATAGTCATGCGCCATAATGGCCTCCTTGTATTGTGCGCCGCCCCGGTTGTTGTTCGTGACGGCAAGGCTGATGATAGGGCCCGCTGAAAATTTTGTCAAGCCGGCAAAATAAGTTTGAGGGACATCCCCCAGAGAAAGTTTGCCGGCAAAATAAGTTTGAGGGATATCCCCCAGGGAAAAAGGGAAGGCTTTTTACGGGCACTGCCCTGGCGTCAGACCGCAAAACGGCGTATACTGCGTTGCGTATATACTACGCTACGCAGTGCAGACAGGGCGCCGGGGAGGGGAGTGGTGAAAAATCAAAAAGACAGCTACCTGGGCGGCGTAGGGCTCCCCGGAAAAATGGATGATATACCCGCGTTAAAAGAAGAGCTCATCGCGGCCTTTGACGCCAAAGCCCATGACCATAAGGCGATTTCCCGGTACAGCCTGCTGTTGGGGGCCCATGTGTTAGAGTTGACCGGCCTGGCCAGGGACGAAGCTATCGAAGCCTGCTTTAGGGTACTCGAAAAGTGGCAGGCAGGGGCCGTGCGGTTCCAGGCCGCCCGGGACGTGGCCGGCAGGGTCCTCGGCCTGGCCCGGGAAGAAAAAGACCCCGTCAGGGTAAAAGTGCTCCGGGTTATGGCCCAGGTGGCCAACACGGCCCATGTAAAACGGCACGCTTTAATCGCCTCGGATTACGCGATTACGCTCATCAATCTGCTCTACCCCCAAAATCTTGATGAGGTGCGCAGGGAGCGGGAAACGCAGATTGCGCTGATGGAGCGCGTCTAAGCCCCTATTGTATGGGATGGTCCCCGGCGGGCCGCCGGCAGTCCCTTACCCTTTGACATTTCCCCCCGCCTGTGCTAGATTGATCCCCTGCGGGAGGAAACAGCATGGTACTATCAGAACTAAACGCCCCGGCGGCAGAGTTACGGGGGAAAATCGAAGCAACCTGGAGGCGTCTTTGAAGACGCCGGTTTTGTCTCGAAAATAGCGGCCCTGGAGGCCCAGGGCGCCGGGCCGGGCTTCTGGAACGACCGCGGCCGGGCCGAAAAGATCATGGGGGAACTCAAGGCCCTTAAAAGCCGCTACGAGCCCTGGAAGGCCCTCAAGGCCGGGGCCGACGATGTGCAGACGCTCCTGGAACTGGCCGCAGAGGCCGGGGACGAATCCGAGGCCGCCGGTATTGCGGAAACCCTCAGGGAGCTCTCCGCCCGGTATGAAAAGCAGGAAATTTTCGAGCTCATGCCGGGGGAGGTAGACAAAAACGGCTGTTTTTTGACGATTCACGCCGGGGCCGGGGGTACCGAGGCCTGCGACTGGTCGCACATGCTCTACCGCATGTACCTCCGCTGGGCGGAGCGCAAGGGTTTTGCCCTGGAGGAAGTAGACCGTCTGGAGGCCGAGGGGGGTATCAAGAGCGCTACCTGCCGTATTGGCGGGGACTATGCCTACGGCTATCTTAAAAGCGAGAGCGGGGTGCACCGCCTGGTGCGGATCAGCCCCTTCGACGCCAACGCCCGGCGGCACACGAGCTTTGCCTCCTGCTATGTCTTCCCGGTTATCGACGACACAATCGAGGTAGAGATCCGGAGCGAGGATCTCCGGGTGGACACCTACCGTTCGGGGGGCGCCGGGGGCCAGCATGTCAACAAGACCGACAGCGCCGTGCGTTGTACCCATCTGCCCACGGGCATCGTGGTGGCCTGCCAGAGCGAGCGCAGCCAGACTATGAACCGGGCCACCGCCATGAGCATGCTCAAGGCCCGGCTCTACGAATACTACCGCCTGGAAAAAGAAAAGGACAACGCCCGTTTCGCCCAGGAAAAGAAAGATATCAGCTTTGGCAGCCAGATCCGGTCCTACGTGTTCCAGCCCTATACCCTGGTCAAGGACTACCGGACCAAGACCGAAATGGGCAACATCCAGGCCGTTATGGACGGGGAAATCGATACATTCATCGAAGACTATCTCCGGTTCGCCTGGACCCAGGGTGAAGCATGAAAAGAATCCCCTGCCTTCTGGTAATGCTCATAATTTTTGCGGGCCCGGCTTTTGCTTCCGGCGCCGCCGAGGAATCCAAACCGCCGGAGGTTCTGGACGGGGAGTGGACCCTCTGTATCACGGCCTTTGACGTGTCCGGCCTTCCGGCTGTCCGGCAGGTTGTGGGGGATATGCTGGCCCGGCATCTGGCCCAGTCCCTCAAAACAATACAGCGCCGTCAAAGGCCCCCGGAGGAGCTGGCCTATTACCAGGAACGGGCCCAGGCTCAGGCCGCGTCCGCTGCGGCGGGGAAACTGGCGGCCAAACGGGACGAGCGGGACCGGCTCATCTACCGGGGGGATCCTGATTGGCGCTACCGGGCGTCCCTGGAGAAGCTGGACCAGGAAATCGCGGCTCTGGAAGCGTCCTGGCGGAATGCCCTGGTCCAGGTTCCCCTGGTGGCGGAAAGGCCGGTCTTCAAAATTACCCAGGCAAACCTCGCCGGGACCTTCCCCCAGGCGCCTCAGGCGGGGGAGGAACGCCAGTTCTGTCTCAAAGAAAAAGCCGACGCGGTTTTGTCCGGCAGCATCATCGAATACCATGAGCGGTTTTATGTGAGCCTGGGCATCTACGCCCTCTATAGTGATGTTCCGCTCTACGAGGATAGCAGCATCTTTTCTTCCGATGATATATCAGCCGGTATGGAGGAGCTGGCCGGACGGCTGGCCGCTTTTATATCCGGCGCTGACCCGGCGGCTCTTACGGTCCGGGCCGAACCGGGGGATGCGGTTATCACGATCGACGGCGTGTATGCGGGCCAGGGGGCCGTCCCGCTCACGGAACGGTCTCCGGGGACGGTGGGCATCACGGTCTTTGCCGAGGGTTACGAGGCCCAATCCCTTTCCCTGGACTTGGCGGCGGGGGAATTGGCGGAGGTCGATATAGAGCTGGGTTCCCCGGCTTCCTACCCGGTTACTCTAGAAAGCGGCGGGGAGCCGGCTTCGGTGTACCAGGGTTCCCGCTATATGGGGGAAACGCCCCTCAGCCTGGACCTTCCCCTCGGCGGGGGCGAATACTTCCGCCTGGAAAGCCCGCCGGGAGCCGTCGCCCGGGCGGTGATCCTCCCCGGGCCGGGCCTCAGCTCAGGCCCCGGGCCGGGCTCCGGCCCAGAGCCCCTGGTCTTTAGCCTCGACCTGGCCCCGCCTCAGGAAGCGGGCATGATTGAGGGTTTTAGACAGGGATACTACGGCGCCTGGGGCCGGTTCTGGATCGCCCTTCCCCTGGCCCTGATTTTTCACGGCCTTACGGATACGATGATCCAGTCGTATAATGCAAGTTCCGCCAGGAAGCCGGAGTATTACACCCGGACGACTGTTTTTGCCTGGGTTGATGCCGGTCTTTGGGTGGTGACTGCGGCCTTTGGGGTGGAATCCATCGTCCGTGCGGTGTTCTACTTTATAGCCGCCTCAGACAACGCCCCGGGGATTGTACCATAGGAGGAACCATGGCAGGCGCGGGATTCAGAGAACGGATACGAAATTTTTTCAGCCGGAAGGTCCCGGCGGAGGAATCTTTTTTCGAGGACCTTGAGGATCTCCTCGTGGAAGGGGACTTTGGAGCCGCCGAGGCATATACTGCCGTGGAAAGCCTCCGGGAGCTCTGCCGGAAGGAACGGGTCAGCGAGAGCGATTCGATCCGGCAGAAACTGGCCGTGATTCTGGAGGAGCAGCTCAGAACCGTGAACTCCGCTCCTGCCGGGGATCTGCTCCCCGGCTCTCTCACGATCATTCTCCTGCTGGGGGTAAACGGCGTGGGAAAGACTACCACGGCGGCCAAGCTCGCGGACCGCTACCGGCAGGCGGGGCGCCGTCCCATTCTGGCGGCCGCCGATACCTTCCGGGCCGCGGCGGTGGACCAGCTCAAGATCCACGGCGAGCGTCTGGGTATCCGGGTGGTGGCCCATAAACAGGGGGGCGACCCGGCGGCGGTGGTCTACGATGCGGTGGAAGCCGCCCAAGCAGGGGCTGGGGACCTGATCATCGCCGATACTGCGGGACGGATGCACACCAAGGCCGCGCTGGTGGAAGAGCTCCGAAAGATCGACCGGGTGGTAGCGTCCAGGACCGGGCTGGCAGGCCCGGTCGGGGACGCCCGGTATATCCGCTGGCTGGTGCTGGACGCTACTACGGGCCGGAACGCCCTGGCTCAGGCGGAAATTTTCCACCAGGCCGTGCCCCTTAAGGGGGTTATCCTGACCAAGTGCGATTCTACAGCCCGGGGCGGGGCGGTCTTTTCTTTGGCGTCTAGCCTCAAGCTGCCGGTGGTCTACCTTTGTAGCGGCGAGGCTTACGGGGATATCGAGGTCTTCGATCCCCGGTCCTATGCCGAAGGATTTCTGGGCCTTGAACGTTAAAAGGGCCGGGCCAGGCCGCCTTTTCCTGGGGCTCCTCTTCCTGGGGGCATGCCTCTCCCTCTATGGGGTGGACTGGTATGTCTCCAATCCTTCGGGCATGAGCCTGGAACCGGCTGCCGCTCAGGTGGCCCTGCGGAGCGAGTATGCCCTGTCGGTGGAAATCGTCCCCGGAAGTCGTCTGCCCGAGGAATTACGGCCCTACTATTCCCGGTCCTACCAGGTGGAGCTCAGGATTCTCCACCGGAACGGGGAGGAGGCCCGGCGGCAGTGGCGCTTTCTTGACTCCTCAGGCAGAATCCGGCTTTCGGCTATCTTTAACGAGACGGCCTTTATCGAAGTCTATAACTCCGGCGGCCTGCTTCTGGAAGAACACGAGCGTGATTCCGCAGGGATTGAACGGGTTGTTACTTTTTTCTATAATGATTTGTTTCTTGTACGGGCGGAAACCAGGATAGGGAGCGAAGCCTATTGTACCGATAGCTACCGTTATACCCGGTCGGGCTCCCTCCGTTCCGTAGAACGGACCTATCTGGTCGATGTTCCCGCCGGAGAAGGGCCGGTCCTCTTGACCTTCCCCCCGATTAGCCGGCATGCTTTGGCAGACGAAAGTTTCGTGAACCCCGGCCTGGCCTACAGTTCTGAGTTTTTCGAAGACCTGTTGATCAGCGCGGGAACCAGGATCGTGTACACCGCCGACAGCCGGGGCCGGGTGCTCACCGAGACCTGGCTCGATGAGACGGGGAAAGAAACCGGGGTCCTGACCAACACCTGGAACGGGGACCGTCTGGCCCGGGTCCACTGGCAGTCCGGGGAGGATGAGCGGCTCTCGGAATACGAGTACGATGGTGCGGGGAACCGTATCGGTGAAAAGAATTATACCCGGGGCGTCTTGGAACGGACGGTCCGCCGGGAAGGGAATCGGGAGGTGGAAGAATTGTACATGAACGGCCGGGTGATACTCCGGGCAATTTGGGAAGATGGCCGTAAAGTCTCCGAGGAGCGGGTCCGTTGAATAGTCGCAGTTGGATCGGTTTTATCGCGGGCCGTTACGTGGTCCGGCGGCGGAAGAGCGATGCTTCTCCCTCGGTGGCTCTGGCGGTCCTTGGTATCTCTATCGGGGTTCTAGCCCTGACGGTGATCCTGGCGGTGATGAACGGCTTCCAGCTTGGTTTTATCGAAAGCATTGTGGAAGTATCCTCCTACCATATTCGGATCGATGATTTCCCCGAGGGCGTCCAGGGGGAGATTCTCCGGGCCAAGGTCCTGGATATTCCTCAGATCACGGCGGCGGTGCCTTTTCGGGAATTTCAGGGGATTATCCGGGGGAACCGGGAGAATCAGCTTGTAGCGGTGGTCCGGGGGCTCCCGGCAGACGCAGCGGAGAACGATCAAGGCATGGCATCCAAGTTGCAATTTGAGTCGGGCCTCTTCAACCTCTGGGAGAACAGTAGTATCATTCTCGGGACGGAACTGGCCCGTAGCATGGCGGTCCATGTGGGGGACACGGTCAACCTGGTTTCTATCTCGGCCGTCAATTTTGCTGCGGGGAATACCGACACGGTGGACGCAGCCGCCCAGGATTCCCGGTTTACCGTAACCGGTATCTTCCGTACCGGCTTTGCCGAATACGACCAGAGCCTGGCCTTTATCAGCCTTGACACGGCTCGTTTCTGGACGGGGGAAAATGGCCGGCCTTCCCTGGGCATTAAACTCCAGAGCCGCTGGCAGGATAATCTTGGCATGGAAAAGCTCCTTAAAATTCCGGAGCTGGCCGCCATGGTGGAAGCGGGCAGCACAATCCGGCCCTGGCGGGATTACGACCGGGCTTATTTCAGCGCCCTCAGAACCGAGAAGCTCCTTATGTTTACCCTGGTGGGGCTCATCTTCATTGTGGTTGGGGTGAATATTTTCCAGGCCCAGCGCCGTCAGGTCCTGGAGCGCCGGGAGGAGATCGGTCTATTGCGGGCCGTGGGAGCTTCGGACCTGGATGTCAGGCTCATCTTCGTCTGGGACGGCTTTATCATCGGTCTTACGGGGGCGGGACTGGGCACGGTTCTGGGGCTCCTCTTGGCTTCCCATATCAAGGTGTTTTTCCATACCATGGAGGGGATCGCAAACTTTTTTATCGACCTTCTGAACAGTTTTCTCTATATGATTGGAGGGACCGGTTACCAGGGTTTTGCCATCTTTTCTCCTACCATTTTTTATATTCAGGAGATTCCCTCCCGGATTATTCCCTACGAGGTGATCATCATCTTCTTCTTTGGATTTCTCTCCGCCCTGCTGGCGGCATGGTTCGCCTCGCGCCGGGTCTCCAAGGAGCAGCCAGCGGAGGTACTGCGTTATGAGTGAACTATTGGTGACGGTGCGGAACATTGTTAAAAGCTTTGCCTCCGGGACCGAGACCCTCTATATTCTCAAGGGAGTGAATTTGACCGTTGACCGGGGTTCTATGGTGGCCATCAGCGGCTCCTCGGGGAGTGGCAAGAGCACCCTCCTCAATATCCTGGGTGGTCTGGACCGCTGCGATTCGGGTTCTGTCCGGGTGGGGGATACCACCATTACCGGTCTTTCCGAGGCGGCCCTGACCGGCTATCGGAGCCGGCGCATCGGCTTTATCTTCCAGTTCCACTATTTATTGAAGGATTTTACGGCCCTGGAAAATGTGATGCTCCCCGCCTACATTGCGGGGATGAAGAAGAAGGATGCCCTGGAAAAAGCCCGTTCTCTTCTGGATGATGTGAGACTTTCTGACCGGCTCCAGCACTATCCCTCGCAGCTTTCCGGCGGGGAGCGGCAGCGGGTGGCTGTGGCCCGTTCCATGGTCAACGACCCTGATCTGATTCTGGCCGACGAGCCCACGGGCAATCTGGACCCCCAAAATTCCGCAGCCGTGACGGAGATCCTTTACAGAGGGGCCGAGAAATGGGGCAAGACCCTTATCGTGGTTACCCACGACGACAAGGTGGCCGAGCGGGCCATGGTCCGCTTATCCCTGGACGCTGGGTTCCTCACGTGAAACTGGGTTCCGAATTCTTCATCGCCCTCCGCTATCTTTTGGGGAGGGCCCGGGAAGGGGGCCGCTACCTTAGGGGTGCCGCTACCGGTATTGCCTTATCTCTCGTCCCCATCATGGTTACTCTGATCGTGGCTGACGGTATGATCCAGGGGATCACGGATCGCTACCTGGAGCTAGGGACCGGGCACCTGCGTATCACCAATTACCTGGACGAGGGAGCCTTGGATACGGGTCTTATACCAGAGGTTCCCGGCCTCCGTGGCGTCTGGGCGGAGCGCCAAGGTCTGGGCCTGGTCATGGCCGCAGGGGGTAAGACCGGGACTACGATCCGGGCCACGGATCCTTCCTACTGGACCGACAAGGGGAGCGCCCGTTTCCTGACCGTAATTGACGGGGAGGCGCTCATTGAAGCCGACAACGAGGTTCTCCTGGGGGAGGAGACCGCCCGGCTTGTGGGGGCCGAAGTGGGGGGAACCGTCTATATCATGACTATCCGGGTATCTTCCTCGGGCAGGAATATTCCTCGCACGATGCCCTTCAAGGTCCAGGGTATCGTGTCCTCGGGCTACCGTGAACTGGATGCCCACTGGTGCATCATCTCCTGGGAGGCGGGACAGCGGCTTCTCGCCCCGGAATGGTCCGATGCCTATCTGGTAGGCAAGGTGGACGACCCCTACCAAGACGTGGACTTCGTGGCCGACGAACTCTATATGCGACTGGGGCACGGCTACGGAATCTATACCTGGAAAAACCTGATGGGCTCCCGCTACGGTTCCTACGAGTCCACCCGGCAGCTCCTTCTTTTTATCATGGCCCTTATCGTCCTGGTGGCGGCGGTTAACGTGTCCTCTTCTACCGGAATGCTGGTCATTGAGCGGCAGCGGGACATCGCCATTCTCAAAGCCACGGGGGCCGGTCCGGGGAGTATCCGCCGGATATTTCTCTTTAGTTCATTGCTCACCGGCCTTCTGGGAGCCCTTATCGGTATTGCCACGGGGCTCCTCATCGGTGCGAATATTAATTCCCTGGTCCATGGCCTTGAGGCTATCCTGAGTTTTTTCTCTGGCCTTTTCCAGGGCGGGGAAGTGCGGATCCTGGACCCGGGATTTTACCTGGAGACTATTCCCATTATCATCAACTGGGACGTGGTGCTTGTCATCGGCATTGCCACGGTATTCTGCTCCGTGGCGGCCGCCTGGATTCCCGCCCGGCGAGCCGGGCGAATAAAGTCCTTGGAACTTTTGAGGAAATTCTAGAGAGGAGTATGCATTGTTTAAGGGATTAACAGAACGGGCCCAGCGGATTTTAACCGTTGATGCCCAGGATATGGCCCGGCGTTTCTATGCGGAGCAGCTTGTGCCGGAACATGTGATCATCGCCCTCCTCAAGGACGGTGCCGGACTGGCCTGCAAGGCCCTGAGCTTTCTCAGGATAGACCTCCCGGAGTTCCGCCAGAGTCTGGAAAAGGAGCTTCCCCGCCAGATAGGAGCCTTGGTTATGGGGGATCTTCCCCCGGCCAAGCGGACCCGTACACTCCTGGAAAACGCCGCCACCGAGGCCGGCAATATAGGGGACGATTATATCGGTACCGAGCACCTCCTTTTTGCCGCCGCCGCTGAGCCTAATGCGCTTACCAAGCTCTACCTGTCCCAGCGGGCGGTGGATGCCGATATGCTCCGGGTATTGATACAGACCAATTTCCGGCGCCGGGGTTCTCGGGATGCCTCCCCCGGATCCCGCCGGAGCGATGCCCCTTCCCTGGATGAATCCCGAACTGGTGAGCGGGAAGTCTATCCCGGCGAGGAATTCAAGGCCCTAGTCTTTCGGCCGGATGGGGAGGAGGAGTGGTCCCGGCAGCGCTTCCGGACACGGAAAAAGGATGCTTCCGCTTCGACGCCGGCTCTGGACGAGTTTTGTCAGGACCTTTCCGCCCTGGCCCGGGAGGGGAAGCTTGACCCCGTAGTGGGCCGCCAAAAGGAAATCGACCGGGCAATCCGCATCCTAGCCCGGCGCAGCAAAAACAACCCGGTTCTGGTTGGGGAGCCCGGTGTGGGTAAAACCGCCATTGTGGAGGGTCTGGCCCAGTATCTTGCCGGAGAGTTTTTGAACGAATCCCTGGCGGGCCAGCGGGTCCTTTCCCTGGACCTAGGGGCTGTGGTGGCCGGGACCAAGTACCGGGGGGAATTCGAGGAACGGATTAAAAAAATCCTTCGAGAGATTCAAAAAGCCGGCGATATCATCCTTTTTATTGATGAAATCCATACCATGATCGGTGCGGGCAGCGCTGAGGGGACCTTGGACGCCTCGAACATGCTCAAGCCCGCTCTGTCCCGGGGAGAGTTCCGCTGTATCGGCGCCACTACTCTGGCGGAGTACCGTAAGTACATCGCGAAGGATGGGGCCCTGGAACGGCGTTTTCAAGCCGTTCTGGTGGAGGAGCCCGGCCCGGAAGATACCCTGGCAATTCTCCAGGGCCTCCAAAAAAGGTACGAGGAATATCATAGGGTCCGTTACTCCCCCGAAGCGATACAGGCCGTCACTAGGCTCTCCCGGCGCTATATTACGGGCCGTTCCATGCCCGACAAGGCCATTGATGTGCTGGACGAGGCCGGGGCCTTGCGGAAGCTCGAAACTTCCTCCCGGCAGCCACCGGAATTAGTGGAAATTGAGAGGGAGCTTCGGGAACTTGACCGGGAGAAGCAGGGCCTTATCTCCGCCCAGAACTACGAGGCCGCCCTCCTGGTCCGAAACCGCTTACGGCAACTCCGCCATCATCTCGGCCTGGTACAGACAGCCTGGGAACGGGCCGCCCGGAACAGCCCGGTGATCGTGTCCGGGGATGATATCCGCCGGGTTATTGCCGAGGCCACAGGAATCCCCCTGGAACGGCTTGGCGAAGGAGCGGCCGCAGAGCTCCGGGGTCTGGAAGCGGAGCTGAGCCGCCGGGTCATCGGCCAGAGCGAGGCCATCGCCCGGCTCGCCGCTTCCCTGCGCCGTTCCCGTTCAGGGCTGGCCTCCCCCAAGCGGCCCCTAGGCTCCTTTATCTTTCTGGGGCCCACCGGTGTGGGCAAGACCCTTCTGGCCAAGGAGCTTACGGCCCGGCTTTTTGGCAGCGAAGACGCCTTGGTCCGCATCGACATGTCGGATTACCTGGAAAAGCACCAGATCTCCCGTCTCGTGGGAGCTCCGCCGGGTTATGTAGGCTACGACGAGGGGGGGCTCTTAACCGAAAAGATCCGTCGCAACCCCTACCGGGTAGTCCTTTTTGACGAGATCGAAAAGGCTCACCAGGAGGTATTCAATATGTTGCTCCAGGTTTTGGAGGAGGGGGAACTCCGGGACAGCCAGGGCCGGGCGGTGAATTTCCGCAATACGGTGATTATCATGACCAGTAATGCCGGGGCTCGGGAAATTTCTTGGGACAACCGCCTTGGCTTTGGCGTTCCCGGCGGCCCCTTAGGGGGCAACGAAATCAAGAACGCCGCCCTAGCGGAACTGCGCCGGCTTTTCAACCCCGAATTCCTCAACCGGATTGACGAGATGCTGATTTTCCGTCCCCTGGACCAGTCCCAGGCCGAAGCGATCCTGAAACTTCAAACGGAGGAGCTTTCTAGCCGACTGGCCGAACAGGGATACTCCCTCACGATCACCGCCGGGGCCCGGCGTTTCCTGGCCCAAAAAGGCTGGGACCTCAAAAACGGCGCCCGTCCCATGCGCCGCACTCTGCAAAAGGAACTGGAGGACCCTCTGGCAATGCTGCTCCTGGAAGGCAGCTATCCTGCGGGCACGGTCTTTGCCGCCGATTACCAGGACGGGCATCTCAGTCTGCATGCTGAAACCGGGTTTCGAGAGGCGGAGGAGAAAGCGCTTTGCGGGGTTATTGATGCTGAGCGAAGGGTTTAGAGCTTATCCCTAAATAATATTGGCGTTACGGAGAGCGATAAAAGCACATCCAAGCATAAGTAAGCCCAGGTATGAGGGTGTTAGTTTTTCATAACCATGCGAACTTAACCGCCATCATTCGCTAGTCTTCCCTGTAGACCGCCCGTATCGGTCCGTCCCACCTCTCCCCATCATAGGTTTGGTAGTACCAAACCACCCGCTCGGTCCTCAAAGACCGGTGGTACACCGTAAAATCATCCCGTATCCGCATAAAAACCCGCTTTCCCAGCATATTGCTGTCAGAACCGCAACACGCCGGAATCTCTCAGACGGTATAGAGCAAACAGGCCTACGGCCCGCTATCAGAGCTTTTGGCAATATTCACTTTATTTTGATTAAAACTATGTAATTTATAAGAAATTCGCTTGACAAAAATTCAAGAACACTTTATAGTCAAATAGCATACTAAGGCTATGTATTTTATATGATATAGGAGATTGAATGTCGCGGTTTGACTGGGCCTATGTGTTGGAATTTTTCCC
>JAITON010000107.1 GCA_031289935.1 Treponema sp. | reverse complement strand
CCGCCCCCGCGAAGAAGGGTATCCTCGGTAAGCTATTGGGAATCTTCAAAAAGAAGTAAATTCAGCTTGCTTTTACCGGTTCCCCCGGTTCCCGATCTCAATAATCAGCTCCACTTCACTCAGGGAGAGTTGCAGGCTCTGGGCGATTTCTTTAACGGCCCAACCTTGGCGGGCCAGGGCGAGGACGTTCTCCCGGGTACCGATGGGGGGCGCGCCCCGGCCGGCGTCTGTCGGTTTACCGCCCTCCTTCTTGAGAATGGCCCCCATGAGCTTGACCTGATCGTGGATATCCTTGTTCAGTTCCTCCATCCGGGTTTCCGCCCGGGCTATCCATTCACGGGCCTTCTGCACGGCCTCAATCCGCTCCTCTATGCCGGAAAGTTCCCCGTCCAGGCCGGAGAGCTTGTCGGTGGCCTCCTTGACCCGTTCGCTTTCACCGGCCAGCTTATCAATCAGGGTCCGCAGCCCGGCCTGTTCACCGGAAAGCTCCCCCAGGCTGAGGGAAAGCTGCTTCAGTTCCGCGTCGGATTTCTGGAGGGCCGTAAAGTTCCGGGCGATCCCCTCGTTGGTATTTTCCAGGGTCTGGTTCTTCTTCTCGATCCGCTGGTACTTATCCTCGGCATCGGCCAGGGCATCGGCCAGCTTGCGAATCTCTACCTGGACGGTCTGGAGAATATCGTCGGAGGCGGAAATCTGCCCGAGCTTGTCCTCCACGGCCTGGGAGGTCTGGAGGAGCCGGTTAAAGTCGGTTTCCATGAGCTCAATCCGGCGTTTTTCCGAAAGGAAACGGGTCATTTTGGCGTTAACCTCGTCTTCAAGCCGTTTGATCTTGACAAACTGGGACTCAAGCTCCGCCGCCTCGGCCCGGCGCTGGTCCAGACCGCTGATATCGCTCCGGTAATCCTCGATATGCCGTTCCAGTTCTACCTTGAGGGCCTCGGTCTTCTCGAAGAGCTTGGTCTGGGCGATGAATTCCTTGATGCGCCGGTCCTCCTCATTGAGGACCGTCTCAAGCTCCCGGCTCTGATCCTCCAACCGCCCGAATATCTCCGTCCGGCGGTTATCGGCGTCGGTACGGACTTCCTCGATAGCGGCGCGGACCTGGATAAGCCGCTCCTCGCTTTCTGCGGCGGTCTCCCGGACCCGGCGGCGCAGGTCGTCCATAAGCGCGTCGGTCTCCCGGTTCTGGGCGGCGGTCTTGGCCTGCCAGGTGTCGCTTTCTTTGCGGGATGCCGCTTCCAGGGAGGAAAGCTCGGCGCTCCGGGAAACCACCTGATCCTCAAGCTCCTTGAGGGAGGCCGAAAGGTCCCTTTGAGCCTGCTTGAGGTTTTCCGCCAGGGATAGGGAATAGCGGCCCAGCTCGGCCTTGACCGACGCCTCCGCCGCTCCACGGGCCTCTTCCAGGTCCCGGCTAAGCTGGGTCCTGAATGATTGCAGGGATTCTTCCCCACCGGCCATCTGGTCCCGAATACCCTCCTCGAAGGCGACGGCCTCGGCCTTGAGATGTTCCAGATCGGCCACCAGGCGGTCGCTCTGCTCGGCAAACCGCTGCTTCAGAGCCTCGGAAAGGCGCTGTTCCAGGAGGCGGCGCTCTTCCCCGGCCTCATCCCCCAGGGCGGCCAGATGCGCGTCCATGCCGGTCTGCCATTCGTCCAGACGGCGGTCAATTTCCCCGCTACGCCGGGAGAGATCGGCGGTAAAATCACCTTCAAAGAGTTTGATCTTCTCTGAAACCTGCTCGCAGGCCTGCTCTTTGAGGCCCGCCAGTTCCTCCTCAATCTGATTGAGGTCCTTCCGCAGGGTTTCCTGGGAGCCGGTAAAGACGGACAGAACTTCGGCGCATTCCCGGGAGGAGCTCTCCTCAAACCGGGCGAAGTCCCGGCGAATCCGGTCCTCGGTATCCTTCATATATATACGGAGTTCCCCGTCCAGTTGGGCGGCGTCCTCGGTGAGCCGGGAAAGGCCCTCGAACTGCTCCGTCTGGGCGGCCCGGTAGGCCTCAAGCCGCGCCTCGGCCGCTTCGAGGATCCGTTGCTCCGCGCCCTCGATGGATTGCAGGAGCTGCGCTTCCAGACGGCCCACGGAATCCCCGGCCTTGCCTTCGAAGCCCCGGAGCCGCGTTTCCAGAGCATTGAATTGGACGTTTCCCTGCTCCACAAGGATCCGCCAGCGTTCCGCCGCCTCGTCCCCGGTTTTCTGCCACTGGGCCAGCGTCCCGGCGGAGGCTTCCCTGGCACGGTTCTCTGCATCGGCCAGGGTATCCGCCAGCAGGGGCTCGATACGGGAGGCCGTACCGGAGATCTGCTCCCTGAGGCTGTTGACCTGAGCTTCTAACTCCGCGATAGACCCGGCAATACGGCGCCGGGTTTCCTCCGCACCGGCGGCCTGGAATTCGAGGGCCGCCCGGATCTGCCGGTCCTGTTCTCCCGCAACGGCGCTCAGGGATTCGTTCAAGGCGGTAATCTCCTCCCGGAACGCGCCCTCCCGTTCGGCCATCTCGGCCGAAACCCGCCGCCCGGTCTCTTCGGCCAAAGCGCCCAGCCGCTCCATGAGGTCCTCCGAGGCATCGGCCACCCGCCCCTCGGCCTCTTTGATGGCGGCGCTCACCTGAGCTTCCAGACCCGTGGTAGCCGAGGCAGCCTGCTGTTCCAGTTCCTTTTTGAGGGCCGCCACCCGCGCTTCCAGGCCGGACACCTCCGCTGAGATACGCCGGCCAGCCTCCTCCAGGCTAGCCCCCCGCTCGTCCATTTGGGCGGTAATCCGCTCGTCCCGTTCTTCGGCGGCGACCGTCAGGGCCCTATCCCGCTGGGCCATTTCAGCCCGGATACGGTTCTCCCGCTCCGCCGCTTCGGCGGCAAGCCGCTGTTCGGTTTCTCCCGCTACTTGGTTGAGCCGCCCCTCAAATTCCGCCAGGGCAGTCCGGACCCGCTCCCCGGTACCGGCCGTATCGGCGCTGATCTTTTCGGCCTGCGCCTGGGCCGCCGCCTCCAGGCCCGCCAGGAGGGTCCTGGCCTGCTGCTCTGCTTCCACCGCAGTCCGCTGCCATTCCTCACCGGTATTCTTCGCCAGGCTCTCCAACCCGGCCATATCCTGCTTCAACGCATCCCGCAGGGCCTGCTGCTCCGCCGCCATACCAGCGTGTTCAGCCTTCCACGCCTCCTTACCGGCCTTAAGGAGCGACTGGATCCCGGCAACCTGGGCCTTGGAAGTCTCCTGATACGTCTTGAGCTTGTCTTCCAGGGCCGTCTGAAAGCGCTGGACCCGTTCCAGAGCCTGGTCCCGCAACTTCGCCAGGGCCGCATCCTCCAGTGTATCGGCCTTGTCCCCCGCCAGGGCCAGAGCCTCCTTAAGGACCGACTCGACCCGGGCCAAATCCCGGGCCACGGCCTCTTCACGCTGCCGCCCGGCCTGACCGATGGCCTCCCGGTGATCCTCCACCTGCCGCTCTACGGTTTCCGCCTGGGCCCGCAGGTCCGATACCTCGGAACGCAGGGAGGCCAGGAGGGAATCGGCGGCCTTTTCCAGGGAGGCGGCGTTCTCCCGCTCAAACTCCTTTTCCAGACCCGCCAAGCCCTTCTCCAGGCCCTTAAGCCGGCCCTCTGCGGCGCCGATCCGTTTGGAGGCCCCCTCCACAACAGAGGATTCCTCCCGGATACGGTTCAGGTTTTCCTGGACCCGGCAGGTCTCACGGTCCAGCTCGGCCATGGCGCTATCGTAGATTGCAATTCGCTCCCCAATCGTCCTGGCCGACTCGGCCATGCCCCCGAGCTCCCCTTCCCGGGTCTTGAGCGTTTTGAGCAGCTCACCGGCGGCCTGCTGCTCTACATCAAGGTCGATGGCGTAGTCCTTAACGGCCTGTTCCTTTTTCTCCGCAAAGGCGGACAGATCATTCATGAAACGCTTCCCGTACTCCCGGATCCTGTCCAGGGTACGGTTCCGCCGGTTAAGCTGGTGATAGATGATAAAGGCCAATACCATGACACCGAGGTTTAATAGATTACCAAGCGTAAAGAAACTCATTTGCCCCAGTGTAGCACATATTCTGATAATTGGCGATAGGTAGAAAACACAAAATCGGCCCCCCTTTCCCGGCCCCGGCGGGCCCTATAGAAGGGGGCAAGCAGGGCGGCCCCCATGCCGGCGTTCTTGGCGCCCTCAATATCGCAGGCGATACTGTTACCCACATAGAGGATGCGCTCCGGGGCCGTATCCAGACGCCGGGCCAGTTCCAGAAAAGACGCCGGATGGGGCTTGAGGCGGCCCGTGGGCTCGGAGCCCAGGATCACATCCAGGTATCCTGCGAGGCCCAGGTGGGCGAGCTTCTGTTCCGGCGGGAAATCCGAGAGCACGGCCAGCTTAAGACCGGCCCCCCGAAAGGCCGCCAGAGCCTCCCGGACCCCGGCCCTGAGGCTAATCCGCGTAAAGAAGGGTTCCCAGCCCCGGTAGATAAGGGATTCGATCTGCGCCTCTACCCCGGGAGCGTCCTCCCCAAGGATTTCCGCCACGATCCTGGCCTGGGCCGCGTAGAAACCGGGCTCCGGCACCCATTCCCCGGCCCGGTCCAGTTTACGGATCCGGTCCCGGGCCTTTCCCAGGGCAAAAAGCAGGCGGTGGTGCTTCAGCAGGAAGGGGATAAGACGGATGTAGAGTCTGGAATCGGGGTAGAGGGTCCCGTCCAGGTCAAAGGCCAGGGCGTCAAAGGCAGCGTGCATAGGCTGGCGCGGAGCAAATCATCAAAATGCTAGGCTTCCTTTCTCAGGTCCTGCATCTTTTCCTTTTCTTTGCTGATCTTGGCCTCCAGCTTATCCATCATCTTGTCGATGGCGGGGTTCAGGTCAAAATCAGTCTCCCGGACATGGATGGAGACCCCCCAGCGGAAATTGGCCGTGGCCTCGGCGGCAAAGTCCCTGTCCTTGGTTAGGGTAAAGAGCAGATCGACGATCATGTTCTCGGCGTTGTGGAGCCGGGCGATCTTCTTTTCGAGATACTCCCGGGCATCGTCCCGCAAGGTAAAATGTACGGCTTTAATTTCCGTGTTCATAACACGCTCCTTGGGCAATAGCCCCACGATATATCTGCCGCCACTATAGCATGGGATCAAACATTGAGCAAGCAATTGCGGCGCTGCCGGGCGCCGGCGCCGGTTTGACACGGATGTCAAGCGGGCCGGTTCCCTTTCCTTTACCTGGACTCCCCGGCAATTAACCGAATTACCGGGGAAGTTCCAAATAAGCGCGGACATAATGCTTAGGGCGTAACCTTCGAGCCCTTGGTTGGAGCGGCAATAACCAGTACGCCGGCGTTCGTGGTTACCGTAACGGTGTACAGGTAATCGACTTCAAATACATTCTGATTATCTCCGCCGGTAACCGCGCCGTCTTGCAGTGCGACACTCACCGGTATGGCTTTGGGGACGCCTGTTTCCCCGATGGTCCAGCCGGCGAAAACGGTTTTTGCGGCATATACGGTGCCATCCCCACTGGTTAGAACAGGCATTTCAACCAGGAACGTTCTTTGGGCTCCCGCGTTTACCATTTTCACCCCCGTCCCGGTCTGCTGAACAGCATCGCCTTTCATAACCTGCACCCCGCTGCTGCTGTTGTTCGTAACAACCAAATAGGCGTAACCGCTGGTAAAACCGTTAAGTCCACTGGAATAGTCCGAAGCGTTCACTTCGATTTCCATGTCGCCTTCCAATGCTTTGCTGGTCCGCATAGGCGTACTATCTGGCCGCTTGGGATAAATGGTAGTGATAAGGTCGCGGGTCGCGTCGTATTTCTTGAATACCGGGAACAGGCTGTAATTACCGTCAATGAGATAAATCTCGGTGTTTACCTGTGAGGGGGCATAGCCCAAAACCGGCCCGCGCGGGCTGTTGCGGCGTATTTCCATGTTGTAGCTTGTCGTGTTTTTCAGCGCCAGCGTATTGGTTCCGCCCAGTTTGCTGTCAACCACAAAAGGGATTTCGTTGGTGCCCTCCGCGTTGTACACCGCGAATATGCGGGTGAACGGCTTTTGTT
>JAITON010000002.1 GCA_031289935.1 Treponema sp. | reverse complement strand
GGTCCCGGAGCCAGCGCCCGGTAAGGGCCATCTGTACCGTCCCTGCGGAGTCCTCATCAGTATAGCCCGAGTAGCTCGTGTATATACCGGGGTTCCCAGGGCCTTTCACGATGCTGCCGAACTCACCGGCTGCCAGGGACCCGTCCCTCCGGTACAGGCCGAAGGAGGCCAGCCGCGTCTGGACGGTTCCAGAGGGATCGCTCAGACGCGGCTGAGCGGTTTCAGAGGGATCGTTCAGACGAATATTGCGCAGACTTTCCAGGAGGGGCGGCGTGAGCCAGCCGCTACCATGGACCGCCACGCAACGGTCCAGTATGGTGTCAAAATCAGTGTCGAACCGGAGTTCGTAGCGTTTGCAGCGCCGTTCCGCAGTTTTCGTTACCCGAAGATCCTCCCAGAAAAGCACCGACCGCTCCACATGCAGTTTGGGGAGGAGCAGATACTCCGGACCCTTTGCCGGGGCCCCAAGCCGGGTGGACATGACCAGGAAGCCCGCCGCGATGAGCCGGGCCACAAAGGCCGGGGAAAAGTCCAGGGCCAGGCAGAATTCTTCGTTATACCCGGTGGCCAGCATGGCCTCCACGGTCCAGTCAAGATTATCCTCCGGCAGTATGAAGAGATAGCCCTCCGGAGTGTAATGGAGATATTTTGGCGCGGGCTTCCATGGAGAGTACATTCGGCGCGATGCTCCGTTCAATCTGATAGCGGTAGAGACCCCTGTCTGAAACCGCCGGACACTATAGGGTCGTTTGCGCGCCTGCCTCAAGTTCCAGGAGCGCCTGCTTCCGGTCCAGCCCTCCCGCATAGCCCGTGAGGCCGCCGCCTGCTCCCAGGACCCGGTGGCAGGGAATGATGATGGATATGGGGTTATGCCCCACCGCCCCGCCCACGGCCTGGAAGGCCGGGACCTTTCCCCCGGCCCCCAGCCGGCCGGCCAAGGCCCCATAGCTGGTGGTTTTCCCATAGGGAATCTCCCGGAGCAGCTTCCACACCGCCTGCCGGAAGGGGCTGCCTGCGGGAGCCAGCCGGGGAGCTTCCCCCGGGCCCTTCCCCGCAAAATAATCCCCCAGCCAGTTCCGCATGACCCCAAAGACGGGCAAATTCGGCGATTCGGTCCAGGTTCCGGCCTCTACGGGGAAATACTTCTGTCCCAGAAACCAGAGGCCGCATATGGCCGGTCCCGCCCTTTCATCGGCCGCCGCCCGCATGACCCCCAGGGGTGTTTCCAGGGTACAGGTATATATCATTTTATCCTCCTCATGAAAGCACGATGCCTCTTGACCAATACCGCCTTATACTATACTATGCCTGGGTGAGCCCGTGAAGGGGCTTTGAATCGATCAATTTGAACTATAAAGCAACCGGCTTTATGGACAGACACTATTAAAGAGAGCAGATGGCCGCAACAGCGGCGAAGGAGACCTGTATGAAGCGGACCTATCAACCCAGCAAGGTAAAGCGGAACCGGAAATTCGGCTTTCGCGCCCGGATGAAGACCCGGGGGGGCCGGATGGTGCTTAAACGCCGTCGGGCCAAGGGCCGGATTAAGCTGAGTGTATCCGACGAGAAAAAGCCCTATTGAGGGCTCTTGGGGACATCCGGCCAGCCATCCCTTCCGCTTTCCCCGGGGGGAACGGCTCAAGCGCAGGGGGGATATCCAGCGGGTATTCAAGTGCGGCAAGGCGGCCTCCGGTGCAGGCGCAAAGTTGTTTGTTTTGGAGAACGGGTTGCCGCATAACCGTATCGCCTTTAGCTTTGCGCGGAAGTTCGGGAATGCGGTAGAACGGAACCGGGCGCGGCGGCTGGGCCGGGAAGCCTACCGGCATCTGCGGAGTAGCCTGAAATCTGGCTTCGACCTGGTGTTGCTGGTGTATCCGGGAAAGGGGCCGGAACAGCTTCGGAGCCTCTGTTCCCGGGCTGGCATTGTTGATGGAAAGAAGGGATGATGATATTACGGAGCGGACTGCTGCTTTTAATCAGATTTTACCAAAAGGCCGTCTCGCCGTTGTTTCCACCCTCCTGCCGGTATGTCCCCAGTTGTTCCGCCTATGCCTACGAGGCGGTGGAACGTTTTGGGGTGGTTCGGGGCCTGTTTCTTGCGGTGAAGCGGATTTTGCGCTGCCATCCCTTCCATGCAGGGGGCTATGATCCGGTGCCTGAGCAGTTTACGAAAAAACTTTATTGAAAGGAATTGAGATGGAAAAACGCACAGTATTGGCGGTGGTGCTTTCGATCCTGGTAATCACGGGGTTCTACTTTATCCAGGGGACGTTTTTTAGCCCCCAGCAGGACCCGGCGGCGGTTACCCAGACGGCCGGGCAGCCGGCGGCCCCCACTGTAGTGGATTCCACGGGAACTCCCGCAGCCCCGGTACCGCCGGTGGAGACGGCTCCCGCCGTCTCAACAGAAACAGGCCCGGTGGTTGAACAGCGGACCACTATTCGGACCCAGTACACCACGGTGATTCTGACCAATGCCGGGGGGGATATTGTCTCCTACAAGCTTAACGAGCACGATGATCATGATGATTACGTGGACATGGTGCTTTCCGGTGATGCCGGGGCTCATGCCTTTACCATTGCTTTTGGCGGCATGACCGCCCAGCCGGTAACAGATCTCTTCTACGTAAGCCGCATTTCCGATTATATCGTGGAGTTTTACCGGGACTATGCCCTGCCCCAGGCATCCGGCGGCGGCGCCTTCCGCCTGACCAAGCGTTACACCTTCGACCCCAACGAGTATATGTTCCAGCTTGAGGTATCCCTGGACGGCGGCGTCTCGGTTCCCTCCATCGACTTTAACGGCGCAGCCTATACCCTGGGGTTCGGCCCCCAGATCGGCCCCCGGTTCGAAAAGCTGGACGGCCGCTACGACTACCGGCAGTATTATACCTACACGAACGGCAAGCGGAAAAACGAAAAGACTGATATCCCTATCATCAACCGGGTGTCCTGGGCGGCCATTGCGGGGAAATACTTCACCTTTATCGCCATTCCCGATGCCAGTTCCTACGAGATGGTCTTTTCCACCCGGGCTGAGCCGGGGCTCGCCAGCGCTTCCCGGTTCTACATGACCCGGGCCGCCCTGAACAGCTCCCGGACCACCGACACCTTCCGCTTCTACCTGGGGCCCAAGACCCAGAGCTCCCTGGGGATTTACGACACGGGCATGAACGATTTCCACCTCCAGGAGATGGACCTTTCCAAGGCGGCCAGTACCAGCGGGATTTTGACGCCCGTGGAAGTGGCCCTTAAGTGGCTGCTGCAACTGTTCTACCGGATTGTCCCCAATTACGGGCTCGCCATCCTCTTCCTGGGGCTGCTGACCAAGATCGTCCTCTTCCCTCTGACCCGGAAGGGGTCCGAATCGACCCTGAAGATGCAGGCCCTGGCGCCGAAGATCAAGGAAATTCAGGATAAGTACAAGGATAACCCCCAGCAGATGAATGCCAAGATGGCGGAATTCTACAAGACCGAAGGCTACAACCCCCTCTCGGGCTGCCTCCCGATCCTGATCCAGTTCCCCATCATGATCGCCATGTACAACCTCTTTAATAACCATTTTGACCTGCGGGGGGCCATGTTTATCCCCGGCTGGATCCCCGATCTATCCATGCCCGAATCGGTCTATCATCTGCCCTTTACGATTCCCCTGCTGGGCTGGACCGATATCCGGCTTTTGCCCTTTATCTATACGGGCTCCCAGCTTCTTTCCAGTAAGATAACCCAGACGCCGGGCCAGCAGAGCGGTATGCAGATGAAGATCATGATGTACGGTATGCCGCTTATGTTCTTCTTTATCCTCTATAATGTACCTGCGGGCCTGACCGTATACTGGATCATGAACAATCTTTTGAGCCTGGCCCAGCAGCTTATTATTAACCGGCTGATGGCCAAGAAAAAAGCGGAACTGGCGGCCTCCATTGCCGCCAAACCGGTCATCGCGCCGAAGAAGAAGAAAAAACACTAGGAGCGCGCTGATTAACAGGACGTTGGCATGTATGCCCAGCCCGGTTGCATAAATCAGTGCATTCCCAGGAAAGTCAAAAAACCCGTTAGCGGAGGTATTAATAGATGATCTATGAGTTTGAAGGCCGTACCGAGAAGGAAGCCATTGACCGGGCGGCGGCGGAATTGGGCCTGGAAAAAGACGGCTTCGATGTGGAAATCCTGGAGAACCAGCGCCAGGGCTTGTTCAAAAAGGGCCTGGTGCGGATACGGATCCACACCGATAGCCCGGTTACCGGGGTTGCTGCCAGCGAAAAGGGTAACCGCGAAGAGCCCGCGCT
>JAITON010000204.1 GCA_031289935.1 Treponema sp. | reverse complement strand
GGGCCGGCTTTTTACCTCCACCGCCACCGAGTACTCTCCGTTTTCCAGCAACAGATCGACTTGGGCAAGAATGTTGCCCTGTTCGTCCAGCAGCTTCTTGCCCCCCGGCGCAATCGAGTCAAAGTGATACCCCAGGGCATTAAACTTTTCCGCGATATTGGGCGCAACCAGGTGTTCCGCCAGTACTCCAAAGCTATTATGCAGACCGCCCATCTGCTTATTCAGGGTGTCAATCTTTTTGTCCGTTTCCTTCATCTGCCGGTCCGTTTCCTTTATCTGCGCGGCTGTTTCCTGGAACTTCTTGTCCGTTTCCTTCTGCGATACCGCAACTTCCTGTAACAGCGCCCACACGGTCTCCGGCGTTGCGTTCATATTTAATGTTGCCATGCTTCTCTCCTATAAAAAGTCAACTGGGAAGTTGACCAATTTACATCTTTTTCCGACGACGCCGGTCGAGAACCCCTTCCGGCCCGGTAAAACCCTTAGTCGTCAATAGCGCCGTAGACCGCCTGCATGAAACGTTTGGGCAGATTTTCGTTGGCCCCGGGGTAGCGCTGGATCATAAAGACCGCAACCATATCCTCCGCAGGGTCGACGCAGTACCAGGTTCCCAGCATGCCGTCCCAGGCCCACTCGCCGGGGCTGCCGTTGAGGCCCGCCAGGGCCGTATCCTGCATGGTCCTGACCCCCAGACCGTAGCCGTAGCCCGCCATGTGGGCAAAGCCGAAGCGGGGCAGGTTCTGCCGTCCCAGAATGTGGTTCTCCCGGATCAGTTCCACCGTCTTTCGGGAAAGAACCCGTTCCCCCTCCAGCCGGCCTTCGCCCAGGAGCATCCGGCCGAAACGGCCCAGGTCGCCCAAGGTAGACATGAGACCGCCTCCTCCGCTCTCAAAGAGCGGAGGGGCAGATGGCACATCCCCCAGGTCCTTCTTCTCGCGCAAACCCAAAGGACCGCCTATAGCCGTTGGCTCGTAGGCCTTGGCAAGGCGGCCCCGCTTTACTGCGGGCACATAGAAGCCCGTGTCGGCCAACCCCAGGGGCTCGAAGATAACTTCCGCCATGTATTCCCCCAGACGCTTGCCGGAAAGCACCTCGATGAGCCGGCCCAGTACATCATGGGAAAAGCCATACATCCAACATTCGCCGGGATGGAAGCTCAGGGGTACCTTGGCTGCGGTATCCGCAGCAACTGCCGTGCTGAAGCCCTTTGTTTTAGCCGCCTCGGGGGAGGCCTGGGATTGCAGGTCCTTGAAGAATTTGCCGGAGAAGCTGTCATCACCCGGGTAGGGGATACCGGAGGTCATCGTAAAGAGCTGCTCAAAGGTGATGGGCCCCTTGGCCGGTACGATCTGCCTAAAACCCCGCTCGTCATGGACCGCCACCTGCATATCCTTAAAAGCCGGCAGGAATTCCGCAATGGGGTCGTGGAGCTTGAAGAGCCCCTTTTCGTAGAGGCTCATCGCCGTCACAATAGTGAAGGTCTTGCTCATGGAATAGATCCGGTAGATGGTATCGTTTTCCATAGGAAGCCCCCGCTCCCGGTCCCTCATGCCGAAGCTCCTGCAATAGGCCTCCAGCCCGTGGCGGAAGAGCGAGGCGCCTGCACCGGCCACTTCCCCGGCATCTACGATCCGCTGTAAATAGGCGTCCACATTCTGGAGCCGTTTCCCGCTGAACCCGCCCGCATCAATTCCCATGACTTTTCCTTTCCTACTCCGCCCAATCACGGCTCCGGCTCACGGCTTTGTGCCAGCCGGCCAGCAGCTTGTCCCGCTGCTCCAGGGGCATTTCCGCCGTAAAGCTCCGGTCGCACTTCCACATCCGCTGCAACGCCGCAGGGCTTTCCCAGAAACCCACCGCCAGGCCCGCCAAATAGGAGGCTCCCAGGGCCGTGGTCTCCCGAATCACCGGCCGCCGGATTTGCCCCCCCATGATGTCCGCCTGAAATTGCATGAGGAAGACATCCCTGCTGGCCCCGCCGTCCACCCGGAGCTCCGTCAGGCTCTCGCCAATGTCCTTTTCCATGGCCCGGATCAGGTCCAGGCTCTGGTAGGCGATGGACTCCTCAGCCGCCCGGATCATATGCCCCCGCTTGGTACCACGGGTGATGCCCACGATGGCCCCCCTCGCGTACTGGTCCCAGTAAGGCGCCCCCAGGCCCGTAAAGGCCGGCACCAGGTAGACCCCGCCCGTGTCGGGCACCCGTGACGCATAGTACTCAGAATCGGCGCTCTCGGTGATGAACCGCAGTTCGTCCCGCAGCCACTGGATCACCGCGCCGCCTACAAAGACGCTCCCCTCCAGGGCGTAGCGGATCTCCCCGGACCGGCTCGCCGCAATGGTGGTCACCAGGCCGTTTTTACTTTCCAGGGGTTCGGTCCCGGTGTTCAAGAGAAGGAAGCAGCCTGTGCCGTAAGTATTTTTGGCCTGGCCCCGCTCAAAGCAGCACTGGCCGAAGAGGGCCGCCTGCTGGTCCCCTGCGCAGCCGGCAATGGGGATGTCCACGCCCTGGATATTGGCCGAACCGTAGACTTCACTGGAGGGCCGCACATCCGGCAGCATGGACCGGGGGATGTCCAGCAGTTTCAGGAGGGTATCGTCCCAGTCAAGCTCGTGGATGTTGTAGAGCATGGTGCGGCTCGCGTTGGTGTAATCCGTTACATGGACCGCCCCGTTGGTAAGCTTCCAGATGAGCCAGGTATCCACGGTGCCGAAGAGGATATCCCCCTTTTGGGCCCGCTCCCGGACGCCTTCCACGTGGTCCAGTATCCACTTGATCTTGGTCCCCGAGAAGTAGGCGTCCGGCACCAGCCCCGTAGCCTTGCGGATATACTCGCCCTGGCCCGCCTTCACTAAAGCGTCCACGATATCCGCAGTACGGCGGCACTGCCACACGATAGCGTTGTAGACAGGCTTCCCCGTGTAGCGGTCCCAGAGAACTGTGGTCTCCCGCTGGTTGGTAATGCCGATGGCGGCAATTTCCCCAGGCTCAATCCCCCGGCCGGTAATAAGTTCCATCATTACCGCGTACTGGGAGGAGTAGATCTCCATGGGATCGTGCTCCACCCAGCCAGCCTGGGGGTAAATCTGGGAAAACTCCCGCTGGGTTACCCCGATAATCTGTTGCTCCCGGTCAAAAAGAATCGCCCGTGAACTGGTGGTCCCCTGGTCCAGAGCCAGTATATACTTTGCCATGATTTACCCCCTGCTGTTATTTTCGCACTTCCGCTACCGCGTTTGCAAGAGCCTCCTCGAGTAACGCCTCGGGGGGCTCCTGGATGTGGCCCAGCTTCTTCATGTCCTCTACCAGGCTCCGGGCCGCAGCGATATCCACCTTGGCCTTGTTGTAGACCTCGTCCCAGGAAAGCTTGATCCTGGCCACGCCCTCCTTGATGGCCTCCTGGGCCACGTCGGCGGCTTCCCGGGCAAAGACCTCGGTCTCTTCCATGGTAGCCACAATATTGTCCGGACTGATGCCCCGCTTCTCGGAAAACTCCGCAATGGAGTGGGCGCAACGGATGGCCATGCCGTCGGTAATCTTCCGGGCCCGTACCAGGAGCGCCCCCTTGAGGATACCGGGGAAGCAGACCGAGTTGTTCACCTGGTTGGGGAAGTCCCCCCGGCCCGTGGCCACGATAAAGGCCCCCTCTTCTTTGGCCGCATAGGGCCAGATCTCCGGCACGGGGTTGGCGCAGACAAAAACAATGCCCTTGGCCGCCATGGACCGGACCCACTCCCGCTTTACCGTATCGGGCCCCGGCGTTGACAGGGCGATGAGCACATCCGCCCCTTTCATGGCCTCTTCTATAGAAGAAACCCGCTGGGGATTCGTCTTTTCGCAGAGCTCCCACTTGCGGTAGTTCCGTTTATCCCCCTTAATGTCCTCCCGGCCCAGGTGGAGCCCCCCCTTGGAATCGAAGACCGCCATCTTCGCCGGGTCGCCACCGTCGGCCAGAATCAGCCGGGCAATCGTGGTGTTGGAGGCCCCGGCCCCCAGGAGCACGACCTTTACCTCGCTCAGTTTCTTCCCCGCCAGCTTAACGGCGTTGAGGAGCCCCGCCAGCGTGATGCAGGCCGTACCCTGGGCATCATCGTGCCAGACCGGGATATCGCATGCCTCCCGAAGCTCGTCCAGCACCCGGAAACAGTTGGGCTGGCTGATATCCTCCAGGTTCACGGCCCCAAAGGAGGGGGCAAGCATTTTGACAAACTCGATGATCTTCTCCGGGTCGTGCTTACCGTCGGGGCCCCGGGAATCAATACAGAGAGCCGTAGCGTCCACGCCCCCCAGGTACTTCATGAGCATGGCCTTGCCTTCCATGACCCCCAGACCGCCGGGAGCCGTGCAGTCGCCGTCCCCCAGAACCCTTGTAGAGTCGGAGACCACCGCCACCAGATTCCCCCGGTTGGACAGGGCAAAGGACGCGTCGTTATCGTCCCGAATCGTGGTGGATACCTTGGACACGCCGGGAGTGTACCAGACATTGAACCAGTTAAAACCGTAGACCCCGCTCTTGGGCACGGTCTGCATCTTGCCGCCGTAGAACTCGTGGGCCGTAAACGACAGGTTCTTGAGAAACAGAGTTTTGGCCCGGGCCTTCTGGTCCTCGCTAAAATCGGCGGGGAAGAGGGCGTCCAGGTCCTTGAGGCTCAGATCAATCTTCATCATTATCCTTCCTTAAAAGTTGAATTCGTAGCGGTCAAGCTGATATTCCGCCTGTAGGGCCTTGAGAGTCTTCTGGAGGCTCTCGTTCAGGGGTACGCCCTTGTCCTTGCGGGAAAGCCAGGCCAGGTATTCCTTCTCGCCAGCCGTGTAGATCCGCTCCTGGCCCGGCGCCTTGACCGAGGCCCGCAGTTCCCGCAGGATATCCCCTGAGGTCTTCTTGAACTTGTCCGGTTCCACAAAGGCCCCCACGTCAATAGCCATGAAGAAGTGGCCCAGGTGATAGGGCGTCTTCTTGCCCGCCGCGTCAATACCGTTCAGGGCCTTGAGGAAGTTCCCCTGCTGCAATGCCGCCGAGAGGATCTCCACCACCGTAGCGTAGCCGTAGCCCTTGTAGCCCGCAGTCTCTTCGCCAATACCCCCCAGGGGCGCCAGGGCCGCAGTCCCCTTGGTCAGGCCCGCCAGGGCCGCCGAAGGGTCGGTCTCGGTATGGCCTTCCCGGTCGATAACCCAGCCGGGGGGCATAGTCTTGCCGATCCGCTCGTAGTGCTCTATCTTGCCCCGCTGGGACACCGAGGTGGCGCAATCCAGGCAAAAGGGGAAGTCCTCATCCGTGGGAATGCCCACGGTAAGGGGGTTGGTACCCAGCATATTCTCCACCCCGAAGGTAGGGGCAATCGAAGGCCGGGCGTTGGTGCCCGTGATGCCGATGAGCCCCGCCTGGGTAGCCATGGTAACGTAAAAGCCCGCAATGCCGTAGTGGGTGGAGTTCCGCACCGCCACCATACCCATACCGTACTTTTTGGCCTTGTCGATGGCCATCTGCATAGCCTTTTTGCCGATAACCTGGCCCATACCGTCGTGGCCGTCCACCACCGCCGTGGTGGGCCCCTCCCGTATCAGCTCGAATTTCGTTACCGGGTTCTGGATCCCGGCCTTGATCCGGTCGATGTAAATGGGCTTAAACCGGCCCACGCCGTGGGAATCAATGCCCCGCTTATCCGATTCGATGAGCACCTCCGCGCAGACCGCCGCGTCCGCCTCGGGCACTCCCAGCTTCATGAAAACCTCCTTCATAAAGGCCTCCATCTTGTCAAAACTCTCATACACCATCTGAGCCATGTTCCGCCTCCGCATTGGTATTCGCCCCAAAATTGGGGCGTTTTAAGCTATCTTTGTTGATTATATACCAGAGCCAGGATATTAGCAAGGTTTTTGTGGAAATTAATCCAAAAACAATCAACATACCTTCGCAACGAATCATACAAGGGCGATGTTGGAGCTGGACACGGACACGGCGCCGGCGGCCAGAGCGGCCTCTACATCCTCCCGGTCGGCCACAAGGCCCCCGGCGATGATAGGCTTCCCCACAATACCGGCCAGGCGGCGGATAGTCTTAGGGATAACTCCGGGGATGACCTCAATGGCGTCGGCATATTCCAGGGGAAGCTGTTTTTCGATGTTGACCAGGGATATGGAGTCCAGCACGAAGAAGCGCTGGATGGTCAGGAGCCCCAGAACCTTGGCCCGTTTGATCAGGTTAGGCTTGATGGAGAGGATGCCGCCGGCCCCGGCCTTCGCCAGGAAGTCCACCGCAGGATCCCGGCCCGAGAGGCCCTCGATAAGGTCGACGTAGACCATAGGGAGCTTTCCCGCCGCCTTGATCCGGGCAATAAGGCCGGGAATGGTAAGGATATCCCCCAGGAAGGAGAAGATAATGCCCCCCTCCAGGGACAGGCAGCGTTCCAGGTCCTCCGGGGATTTTACCGAAGGGATCACCGGGGTCCGCCGGAGCAGGGCCGGAAAGCCGCCGCTTAAGCCGGCAGCCTTTTTCCGGATCAGGATATGTTCCATGGGATAATTCTACACCGGGAA
>JAITON010000194.1 GCA_031289935.1 Treponema sp. | reverse complement strand
TAATGTTGTGAAAAGATCCATAAAATTGACCAAAAAAAGAATTTATACTTGATAAATATAAAATAATGGAATATAATAGTATCTAAGGAGGTATGAAATGAGTAAAAGAAAAATAACAGCCATCAGTTTTGCGTTATTTACAGTGCTATTTTTGTCTACTTCGCCGATTGTTCATTTTTATGGTGGTAAAATATGGTTCATAAATAATTCATCGCATAATCTATTATTGGAATTTTCAGGCGGATATTCCATCTATAACAATATCGAGAGTAAAGTATACATCGAAAAGCAAGAACGTCTGCCAATAAACCATATCTTCCTCGATCCTGAAGCTGCAAATCCAAATGTTTTTTTTACCCAATTAAAAATATATGATGTCGATACAGGCGATCTATTAAACGAACTACACAGTACAGAGATATTATTTACTTTGGAGGACGGCTCTACCGCTTTATGCGATGCTGAATTTAGTTTTCAGATTAATGATAGCTTGTTTTAACAAGGAGATGAGAATTATGAGACGGCTATTTGTTTTATTGTCTGTTTTATTCGTTTTAACCGGATGTCCTCCAACTGAACGAACAATCGAAGATACGATTTGTTATATCAGGGAAGTAAATAATTCTTCGCGGAATGTTTACATTCAATATTATTATAAGATACCGCCGAACGATACTATTTTTCTTGAAAGAATACATTTAGATTCAGACTCCGAATATAATACCAGTAATTCAGATTATGATCATTGTGATCCGGGAATTAATTATGGAGACGTAAACTATCGTTCTACGCCAGGTTATGGTTCGATTGAAACAATTGAAAAAATAGTGATTGTTGATATTGATTCGTGCCGGTTGCTACTAAGGATGGATAATCCACGGCTTGTAATTGAACTGGAACATGCAAACGACAATTATGATATGCGGTGTAGATTTGAATATTACATATTAAATATTACCGATGAATTATTTGAATAGAAATAGCTCGTCCCCGTGTTCACAAATTGCCCGGATCCGGGTATCCTCCCTCGCTCCTGCCTACTTTTTCTCCCGCATCTTACGGAGAGCTTCGGCAAAGGGATTGTACATGGTACCATCATTGTCGGCATCCCGGCGGGCAGGGCGGTAGCCGCTTGCTGGTTCAGGGGACCGTCCCTGGTCCCGCCGCTCCGCTTGAGGCCGCTCTTCCAGGGCCGCCGTTCTCTGGCCCCGGCCCCCAGGGGCCGGCACGCCGGCCTTCTTCACCACCACGGTCCGCCGGGCGCCTTCCTTCCGTCCCTTCGCAGGGGCCGTTCCCTGGCCGCTGCCGCTTGCCGTAGTAGTGGAAGCGGCGTTTCCGGGCCTGGTCTTACGGGAAAGACTGATGCGCCGCCGGTCCTGGTCCAGGCCGATGATACGGAACTCCAGCACGTCTCCCACTTTTACGGCGTTCAGGGGGTTTTTCACAAAGCGGTCGCTCAGTTCGGAAATGTGCGCCAGGGCGGTTTCTTTGATGCCCAGGTCCACAAAGGCCCCAAAGTCCACCACGTTCTTGATCTTGCCGGTGATCATCATCCCTTCGCTTAAGTCCTCAAACTTGATTACTCCCTTCTGCATGATGGGCTTGGGGTAGCCTTCGCGGGGATCCCGGTTCGGCTTCTTGAGCTCCTCTACAATGTCGGTGATGGTGGTGTCTCCGATGCCGTACTTTTCTTTGAGGCCCTTTGCTACATCGGAGGATAGATTAGCCGTTACCGTAGTCGTTTGAGAGGTCTCGCCGGAAGCCCTCAGTAGAATTTCCCGTATCTCCCGGGCGGCGGGGTAGTTTTCCGGGTGGACCCAGGTATTATCCAGGGGGTCGGCGCTCTCGGGAATCTTGAGGAAGCCCGCGCATTGTTCAAAGCTCTTGGGGCCCATGCCGGGGACGGTTACGAGTTCTTCCCGGCTGGCGATGCGGCCCTTTTCGTCCCGGTACTTGACGAGCTTCTTGGCCAGGCTCGTGTTGATCCCCGACACGTACTTGAGCAGGGATGCGCTGGCCGTGTTGAGGTTTACCCCCACGTTGTTTACCACCGAGGAGACCACCTCGTCCAGGCTGTCGGAGAGCTTCTTTTGGTTCAGGTCATGCTGATAGAGGCCCACGCCAATGGACCTGGGGTCGATCTTGACGAGCTCCGCCAGAGGGTCCTGCAAGCGGCGTCCAATGGAAATAGCCCCCCGGATAGTCAGGTCCAGTTCGGGAAATTCTTCCCGGGCAATGTCGCTGGCGGAATAGACCGAGGCGCCGTCTTCGTCCACCACCGTGTAGAGCAGCTCCAGATTGTTTTCGGTAATCACCCCGGAGATGATCTCCTGGGCTTCCCGGCTGCCCGTGCCGTTGCCCACGGCAATAAGCTGGACATCGTGCTTCTTGATGCCTCTCAGGATCAGCCCCTTGGCCTCTTCCACCTTGTGGTTGTAGATGACGAAGTTGTCCAGATACTTGCCCGTGTCGTCCAGGAAGGCGCATTTAGTACCGGTACGGATACCGGGGTCGATACCCAGCACCCGCGTCCCCTTGATGGGCTGCTGCATGAGGAGGTTCTTCAGGTTTTCGCTAAAGATGGAAATGCCGTGATCGTCCGCCGCATCGCCTTGATCGCCCCGGAGCTCCCGGACCACCGCCGGGGAAAGCAGCCGTTTGAGACCGTCCTCAATGGCTGTCTTGTGGTAATCGTTGTGGAGCGCGTAGTTCCCCTGGAGCAGCACCGTGGCGGTGTTTTCGTCCACATCGATAGTTACCTCCAGCACCCCCTCCCGCTCGCCCCGGTTGATGGCCAGGACCCGGTGGGGCTTGATCTGGGAAAGGGGCTCGGTATAATCCCAGTACATCTGGTAAACCGAAGTTTTCTTCGCCTCATCGTCCCCCTTGCCGGTCTTGCCGGAGGCTTTGACGATAATGCGGCCGTCTTTTATATAGAAGGATTTCACCGCAGCCCGGTTCTCCGGCGCCTGGCTTACCCGCTCGGCGATAATGTCCATGGCCCCCTGCAAGGCAGCCTCCAGGGTCTCCACGGCCAGTTCGGGATGCTCCGCCAAATCCGGGTGATCCGCCGGCCTGACAAACTCCGCCGCCTTGACGCGCAGGGCCTGTTCCTCAAGCTCCTGCATGGCATCGGCCAGGGCTTCCAGGCCCCTTTCGATGGCGATCATCCCTCGGGTCTTCTTCTTCCGCTTGTAGGGGGCGTAGATATCCTCCAGCTCCGTCAAAGTGCCCGCCCGGCTGATGTTCTCGTAGAGGGCCTCGCTGAGCTTGCCCTGCTCAAATATCCCCCGGATGATCTCGATGCGCCGGGTCTCCAGGTTGGTCCCGCTGGAAAACTGGTGCTCTATATCCCGGACCTGTACCTCGTCGAGGCTCCCGGTCTTCTCCTTCCGGTAGCGGGCGATAAAGGGCACCGTGCTCCCCTCGTTCAAAAGGCCGATCACTGCCGATACCTGGCCCAGATTCACTCCCAGAACCCCGGCGATCTTTTTCATCAGGCTGATTTCGTTCAGCTCAAGCCCGTTAATAAACTCCTGTGTAAGTTCCATAGATCCAGCATAGTGGAAAAGGGGGTTCCTGGGGAAGGGTGGGGAAGAGGGATTGAAGGAATCGATCCCCCGGTCCCGCTTCCCCAAACCCTGTCAGCCCATCTGCTCGCCGTTCAGAAACCGGGCAACTCGGCGGGCAAAGGTCAGAGTACGCCCGCAGGCCTCTCCGGTAAAGAGGTTGGGGTAGGTGTGAGCAAAGAAACTTCCCGAGGCGTCGCCGATGACATGGATCCCCTCAAAGGCCGAGCCCTCGGTATCCAGGGGACGCATCCTGGTGTCGATCCGTACCCCGTCCAGGGTGCAGAGGAAATGGGCGGCAACCCGGATGGCATAGTAGGGGGGCGTTCGGATCGCCGAAAGCCGGTAAGCCTCCTTGAAGAAATCCTCATCCCGCTGCTGATCGTAGAGGGCATTGTACCGGGCCACGGCGGCGCTTAGATTTTCCGCCGACAGGTTGGCCTTCCGGGCCAATTCCTCCAGGGTATCCGCCTCCACCAGGAAGCCTCCGGCCTTGAGGCCTTCGTTCATGCCCAGGATGGCGGGCACGGGGATATTGGGGGGCGCACCGTTGGGGTAGGGATAGATCCGGGAGCAGCCTACGGTATCAAAGCGCTGTATATCCTCCAGGTAGTTCCCGTCGAAGATGCTGACAAAGCACTTCCCCGGCTGGAGGGATGCCGCATGGAGGCTGAAGTCGTAGGGCGCGGACTCGTTGAAGAACCGTTCCCCCCGGAGATTCAGCTTGAGAAAGGGCTGGGACCCGATCCAGAACATCTCGCTCCGGGTGTTGGGGGCCGTGGCGGGGGTCTCCGTGGGCAGCAGGGCCCGGCGGTCAAAGAGCATACTGGTATGCACGTCGTCCATTTCCGCCCCCAGCCAGAGGCAGGCCTTGATGCCGTCCCCCGCATTGGACCCGTCCCGGAAGGGAGGCATCAGGTTGTAGGTATCGGGCTGGAGGGCCTGCATCATCCGGCTGTTCTGCTGATAGCCCCCGGTGGCGATAATCACTCCTTTGGCAGCCTTGATACGCACATAGCCCTGGCTCTCGCTCCCGGCGATAGCCCCGGTAACCCGGCGGCCTAGGCTTTCCAGCTTGACCAGGGGGGTGCTAAAACGGATTTCGCCGCCCTTGGATATGATATACTCGCTCAGGAGCGTGGCGCCGCTCCCGTAGGCAGGATTCCATTCGGGGCTGTGGCCCGTGGGAAATTTCTTGTAAAAGCCCTGGTGTATCCGGTCGTAGCCCCCCTCGTGCCACAATTTGCCCGCCTGGGGGTTGGCGTTAAAGAGCCCCTCGTACCAGTCCACCGCCGCACCGCTTTCATCGGCCCAGATACGGACCAGTTTTTGATCCACCCGGGCTGCGGAATATTGCACATGGGTGGCGATAATCTCTTCCTTGTCCAGTACCGAGCCTTCGGCCTCTTGCAGCCGACTCCCGATAGACCCCACATCATCCCGTACGATACCGGCCATGATGTTCTTTTCGATGATCAGGGTCTTGAGACCCTTTTCCACAGTGGCCGCTCCCGCAAAGAGCCCTCCGGTACCGGCGCCGCAGATCAGCACTTCGGTTTCGATGGTTTCCTTTATCCGGGACTCGGCAATTTCCGGCGCCCTGCCCAGCCAGTCCCTAGCCCCGGCACTCTCCCCTTCGGTGCCGAGGGTGGCGCAGCCTTCCACGGCCCCCAGCACGGCGACCCCCGCCGCACCTGTGGCAGCGGTCTTGAGAAATTCCCTTCTACTGAGCCTAAGGCTCCCGTTTTCCTTGTTCATGGTATCCTCCATATCAGAATGTTTATGACTCATAGTATCTCAGGTTTTTCCCGGTGTCCAATATTTTTTTCCATAATCTGGATATAACCAATCATTTATGATAGTATCCAGCCATGACTGACTTGAAGATACAATACTTTCTTGCGGTGGTGCGGAGCGGCCCCCACTTTAGCGCCGCCGCCCAGGCCCTCTATGTTTCCCAGCCCGCCCTGAGCAAGCAAATCAAAGACCTGGAAGAGGAACTGGGCTTTAAGCTCCTGGACCGGAGCAAGAAGAACGCCGTAAAACTCACCGCACCGGGCTCTCTGATGTACGAGTACTTTACCCGGGCCCAGGACGAGCTTGCCCGGACCATCGCCAAGGCCAGGCTTATGGCCGGGGGCGAAGCGGAGGAACTCAAAATCGGGGTTCTGGAAATCTGGGATATCTTTACCCTGCTCCCCCAGGCCAAGTCTTTTGACAGCCTGCATCCCGGTGTGATGGTAGGTTATGATTCCATAAATCTCAAGGCCGTTGCTACGAGACTCCTGGGGAACCACTACGACCTGGTGTTTAGCGTGTCCAATTATTTTGAGGGGATGAAAAACATCGCTATTAAGCATATCTGCGAGAGCCCCATGATCCTGCTCTACTCCAGGGATCACCGGCTGGCCGGGAAGGAACAGCTCCATCTGGCGGACTTTAAGGACGACACCCTGTTCGTACTGGCCGCCGGGGAAGCCTCAATGATGCGACTCCTCCACGAATCCTACTGTAAGGCCCAGGGCTTTGTTCCCCGGATCAAAACTCTTTCCAGTTTCAACTCGATTATCCAGGCCATAAAAAGCGGTCGGGGCGCCGCCTTTGCGGACCAGGCGGCGATGAGTAAAAACGACAGCTCCCTCGGCTGCCTGGTACTGGACCAGTGCATCACCGTCTCGGCGCTCTGGAAAAAGGATAACCCCAATAAGGCTCTGCAAACTTTTATCGCTGAGTGTGTTCAGGGCCGCGCAGAGTAGCCTGAGCTGAGCCCGGCGGCCCGGGGAAACCTCACGCCAAGGCGCAAAGGATCATTGGGGGTGGACCGGCCCCCGCAATGTATAGCAACCCTTCGTCCCACTCCGCTCGGAGAGGGAATAATTCCCTTCTGAACCCCTTGTTTGTTTTGCGGCAAATTGCAGGTCAAGTTCAGACCGTGAGGGCTTAGCTGCTTTCGCCATAAGCAAGGCTGGCGGCTCCTCGTCGCAGCCGTAGCACTTTAAATAAACTGTCTGATGGACTTTTCTTCCTGGTTCTTCGTCAGCTTGGCCAGGGCGAAGGAGGCGTAGCCGGCGATCATTACATCCAGAAAGGCGCCGATAGCGATCAGGTAGAAAGCCAGGGGTTTTAGGATAAGGTAGCCGGCCTCAAAGCCCCGGCCGTAACCCGTGGCGATGACCGTCAGGGCCGTATAAGCCCCGTCGCCGGGGTGCCGGGCCAGGAGGAAGCTGATGGCCAGGGCCTGGAGGCCGATAGAAAGGATATCCATCATGTCGATCCCCAGGCTGGAATAGGACTTGACGATCACGATAAAGGCCGAGGCCGCCACCATAGCGCTCCCGGATCTGCCGAAGCTCGTAAAGAGGGTCAGCGCCGGGGCGTTGACCCTCCGGCGGACCCCCAGGTTTTCCCCGGTGTTCCGCAGTAGCACCGGCAGGCTGAAGTTGATGTCCCCGGAGAAAAAGGCCGCCAGGGCCGGTCCCAGAGAACCGTAGGCCTGGCGCCAGGGGTGGGACTTCCGTCCCAGGAGCAGGAAGAAGAGGGGCAGGATCACGAAGGCCAGAACCGCGCTGAACAGGGCCAGAAGGAGAATCAGGTCCCGGAAGATGCCCGCCTGGAGGACCTCCCGGTAGCGCACCGCCCAATAGGCGGCCAGGACAATGAGCACCGGTGAAAAAATCTCAGAAAAGAAGGATATTACATGGTAGAAAATACGCGAAAGGGAATCGATCAGGGCAATAACCGGCTTGGTATAGGTCTTGTCGTAGGACAGGCCGATGGCCAGGAAAAAGGCAAAAAGATAGAGAGGCAGGAGGTAGATGCCGTCGCCGGCCAGCACCGCCATCATATTGGAGGGTATCAGATCGTTGACCATACCGGGGATATTCAGCCCTTCCACGATTCCCTGTTCTTCAATCTGGATAGGGATCCGGGCGGGGGGGAAGAGATGGGTTACGAGAATGCCCAGGCTGATGACGAAAACTGCGATCCCCGCCATGAGGACCAGGGCCCGGATGAGGAGCCCCCAGAAGCCGCCTTCCTGGCGGAGTTTGGATATGGCGATGATCAGGGAGAAGAGCAGCGCCGGGGCTGCCGCATAGCGCCCGATTCTGATCGCCAGATTCGCCAGCCAGGCAAGGCTGCCCATGATAAGCTGGTTGTCCCCAGGGAGCAAAAAACCCAGGATGATGCCCAGCACGGTGGCAACGAAAAATTTGACCCAAATTTTCATGCCATGATGATACTGTTTAAGCGCTTTGTTAATCAAGGGGAATAGCAGTCCCGAAGGCGTTTCCAGAGGAAGTATAGATCGAAACCGAAGTTTCTGAACAACCTTCTTGGTCTGGTCTGACGCTTTTTTGTATATTACGCTCATGAAAACTATACGTAACCAATTGGTACTGATTACCGGCGGGGCCAGCGGCATCGGACGCCTCATGGCCATGGATTTTGCGGAACGGGGGGCGCGGGTGGCCGTCTGGGACCTGAACGCCCAGGCCATCGAAGCCCTGGAAGG
>JAITON010000071.1 GCA_031289935.1 Treponema sp. | reverse complement strand
ATCCCCATGCTCATCGGCACGGGCTGCGGCATCCCCGGCGTCATGGCGTCCCGTACCATCGAAAACCAGAACGACCGCCGCCTCACCGTGATGACCACCACCTTCATGCCCTGCGGGGCGAAGCTGCCCGTCATCGCCCTGATCTCAGGCGCGGTGCTGGGCGGCGCCTGGTGGGTGGCCCCCAGCGCGTACTTCATGGGGATCGCCTCGGTCATCGTATCGGGCATCATCCTTAAAAAGACGCGTCCCTTCATGGGCAGCGTGTCGCCTTTTGTGATGGAACTCCCCGCGTACCGGCTCCCCGGCGTAGTCAACGTGCTCCGCAGTATGGGGGAACGGGGCTGGTCGTTTATCCGCAAGGCGGGGTCGATCATCCTCTTGTCGGCGGTGGCGGTGTGGTTCCTGTCGAGCTTTGGCTTTGTTGACGGGCGTTTCGGCATGGTGGAGGATTTGAGCGAGGGCATGCTCGCCGCTATAGGCGGCTTTATCGCCCCCGTCTTCGCCCCCCTGGGCTTTGGCAGGTGGGACGCGGCGGTGGCAACCATCACGGGCCTCGTGGCCAAAGAAAACGTGGTGGGCACCATGGGCGTGCTCTACGGTTTCGCCGAGGTGGCCGAGGACGGCGCGGAGTATTGGGGCGCCTTTGCCGCGAACTTTAGCGCCTTGGGGGCTTACGCCTTCCTGGTGTTCAACCTCTACTGCCCGCCCTGCTTTGCCGCCATCGGCGCGATCCGCCGCGAGATGAACAACGGCAGGTGGACCGCCTTCGCGGTTTCCTACCAGCTTACCTACGGCTACCTGCTGGCCCTCATGGTCTACCAGTTTGGTACGCTTTTTACCGGCGGCGCCTTCGGCGCGGGCACCATCGCCGCGATTCTGGTTCTGGCCTTGTTCGTCTGGCTCCTGGCGCGGAAGCCGGGGAGCGCGGCGTCCGGCGTGAACAGCGCGATGGCGAGGGGGTAAGGTATGGGTAACATCATCGTGGGGATCATGGTGGCGGGCATCCTTGGATTCACGGTGTTCCGCCTGGTGCGAAATAGCCGCAAGGGCAAAACCGCCTGCGGCTGCGAAAAGTGCAGCGCCTGCGCGGCGCGGGAGCCGGCGGACAAGGGGTCGGGGGCCTGACCAGGCTTGGGCCGGGGGCCTGACCAGGCTTGGGTCGGGGTCCTGACCAGCCTTGGGTCAGGGGCCTGACCAGGCTTGGATCGGGGTCCCGGTCAGCCTTGGCGGATTGCAACAGAGCACGTATCAGACTCCAGACATGGGCCCCGTCCGGGAGCGGGGAGTGGGCCATCACCTTGTATAAACATGCCCCCTGTGCTATATTTTCGTATCAATATACAGTGCGTGGCGTTGCGTGGCGTGGCATATCCTGTATACGAGGGGGCTCCTATGGCGGACGTGCAAGGCTATCTTTCCCAGGTAACGGGGAACAACTACATCGATGAGGGGCTCTATGGCCGCTACAATGTCAAACGGGGCCTGCGGAACGCCGATGGTTCCGGGGTGCTCGTGGGGCTTACGAACGTGGGGGAGGTCCACGGCTATGTCATGGACGAGGGGGAGAAGATACCCGTGGAGGGGAAGCTCTACTACCGGGGTATCGATGTGGAGGATATCGTGGCCGGCGCGGTTTCGGAGGGCCGCTATGCCTTTGAGGAAACCGCTTACCTGCTGATGTTCGGGCGGCTTCCCACGGCGGATGAACTGGCCCGCTTCGGCGCGCTGCTGGACGAAAGCCGCAGCCTGCCGGCCAATTTCGCCGAGGACTCCATCATGAAGGCTCCTTCCCGGGATGTGATGAACAAGCTGGGCCGCTCGGTGCTCACCCTCTACTCCTACGATGATGACCCGGACAACAACGCGCCGGAGAACGTGCTCCGCCAGTGTATCGAGCTCATCGCCCGCTTCCCCACGATCGTGGCCTATTCCTACATGGCCAAGAAACATTACTACGACCACGAGAGCTTGATCATCCACCTGCCTCCGCCGGGGGCCCGGAGCGCCGAGGCCCTGCTCTCCATGATACGGCCCGACCAGCAGTTTTCCCATCTGGAGGCCGAGACCCTGGACCTGGCTATGGTCCTCCACGCCGAGCACGGCGGCGGCAACAACTCCACCTTCGCGGTGCACCTGGTTTCCTCGGCGGATACCGATACCTATGCGGCCATCACCACAGGGATCAATTCCCTCAAGGGCTTCAAGCACGGCGGCGCCAGCGCCAAGGTGATGAAGATGATGGAGGCGCTCAAGGCCCATGTAGCGCACTGGGACGAGCCCGGCGAAGTGGCGGATTACCTCGCGGCCATTCTGCGGGGGGAGGCCCACGACCATTCGGGTCTCATCTACGGCCAGGGCCATGCGGTCTACACCAAGAGCGACCCCCGTACCCGGCTCCTCCGTACCAAGGCCGGAGACCTGGCGGAGACCAAGGGCTTTACTGCCGAGTTCAACCTCTACCGTTTGATTGAGCGCCTTGCTCCCGAGGTCTTCAAAAAGGTTAAGGGAACCGGTAAGGATATGTGCGCCAACGTAGACTTCTACTCGGGCTTTGTCTACCAGATGCTGGGCATCCCGCCGGAGCTCTACACCCCTATCTTCGCCATTAGCCGGGTGGCGGGCTGGTGCGCCCACCGTATGGAGGAGATCGTGGCCGGGGGCAAGATTATCCGGCCCGCCTACAAGTGCGTCCGCATCCGGACCCCCTACCTCCCTATGGTAGAGCGCCCTGCTCAGTAGGCCATGAGCGAATCCAAGACTTACGACTGTATTGTCATCGGCGGGGGGCACGCGGGGATCGAGGCGGCGCTGGCGGCGGCCCGGCTGGGCTGCTCTACCCTGCTCATCACCCAGAACCCCGACCGCATTGGGGCCCTGTCCTGCAACCCTGCGGTAGGGGGCCTCGCCAAGGGTAATCTGGTCCGGGAGCTGGACGCTCTGGGCGGCGAAATGGGCCGCCTTATTGACGCTTCCATGATCCAGTACCGTGTCCTGAACCGCTCCCGGGGCCCGGCGGTCCAGGCCCCCCGGGCCCAGGCCGACAAGGCGGCTTACCAGGCGGCGGCCCGCCGGGCCCTGGAAACTCAGGCCGGTCTCGCTATCTTTATGGACACCGTAACCGACTTTATCACCGAAGCTGATAACCGCCGCGTCTCCGGGGTGCTGACCCGGCGGGGCCGCTGTATTGCGGCCAGGACCGTGGTACTGACCACGGGCACCTTCATGGAGGGCCGGGTCTTTATCGGCGAGTACGACGCCCCCGAAGGCCGGCTGGGTGAGGAGGCCGCCCTGGGCCTGGGCGCGGCCCTGAGGCGCCGGGGCTTTAGCCTGGGCCGCTTCAAGACCGGTACCCCGGCGCGGCTCGCGGGGGATACCCTGGACTATACCCGCATGGAACGTCAGGACGGCGAGCCCTTCGCCCCCTTCTCCTTTGACGCTGACGCGGGAGTTGTGGGGGAGCAAAACGCCGGGAGGGGGCCGGCAGAGGTATGCTGGATCACCGGCACCAGGGCGGAGACCCACGAGATTATTCGCCGGAACATCCACCGTTCCCCGCTCTATGGAGGAAAGATTACCGGCATAGGGCCGCGCTACTGCCCCTCCATCGAAGATAAGGTGATGCGCTTCCCGGACCGCCAGACGCATCATATCTTTATCGAGCCCGAGGGCGGCTACACCAACGAGGTCTACATGAACGGCGCCTCATCCTCCCTTCCCGAGGATGTACAGGCGGCGTTTATCCACAGTATACCCGGCCTGGAGGAGGCCCGGATTGTCCGGCCCGCCTACGCGGTGGAGTACGATTACCTGGATCCCCTGGGCCTCTACCCGACACTGGAGTCGAAGCGGCTGGCCGGCCTCTTTGTGGCGGGCCAGACCAACGGCAGCTCGGGCTACGAGGAGGCGGCAGCCCAGGGTATTGTGGCGGGAATCAACGCCGCCCTACAGGTCCGCGCTGAGCCGCCCCTGGTATTGGGCCGCGCCGAGGCCTACATCGGGGTGCTTATCGACGACCTGACCACCCTGGGTACGGACGAGCCCTATCGCATGTTCACGAGCCGGGCGGAACACCGCCTGGTCCTCCGCCACGATACCGCCGACCGCCGCCTGAGCCCCCGGGGCCGGTCCCTGGGACTCATCGGCGATGCGCGCTGGGAGGGCTTCCTCCGCAAGCAGGCGGGGCTGGCGGCCATCCGCGAACTGCTCGAGACCCGGAAGCTGCCGGGCAGCGTAGCTCCTCATATTGAGGCAAGCTTAGCTCTTCATCTGGGGGAGAGCTTAGCTCCTCGGCTACAAGGCAGCTTAGCTCCTCATCTGGGAGAGAGCTTGGCCAAGGCCCTACAGGATGCGGCGGTGAGCGCCGGGGAGCTCCTGCCCCTGGCGCCGGAGCTGGGGGATTATCCGGCCCTCTGGCTTGAGGGAGCGGTTCTGGATATCCGCTACCAGGGGTATATCGAGAAGGAAAACCGGGTCATCGCCCGGAACGCCAAGATGGAGGCCATCAAACTGAAGCCCGGTACGGACTATGGCGCCATGAGCGGTCTTTCTGCCGAGGCCCGGGAGAAGCTCCAAAAAGTAGGTCCCCTGACCCTGGGCCAGGCGGCCCGCATCCCCGGCATACGGCAGGGGGATATCGCCCTGCTCATGATACGCTCCCGGGGAATGTAGCGGTTGAGGCTTGACCGGGGATCTCTGATCGTCTATAGTAGCGCCCATGAACGACTGTATCTTCTGTAAGATCGCGGCGGGGACTATTCCTGCCCGGAAGCTTTTTGAGGATGAGGCTATCCTGGCCTTCCACGATGCAACCCCCCAGGCGCCGGTTCACTTCCTCCTGATCCCCAGAAAGCATATCCCGAACATCCTGGAGCTGGGGCCGGAGGACGAAGGCCTCCTGGAGCGGCTGCTCAACAAGGCCCGGGAACTGGCGGTGGAGCAGGGCTGCGGCGAGGGGGGCGCCCGGTTTGTGATCAACTGCAAGGCCGATGGGGGCCAGTCGGTGGATCATCTCCATGTGCACGTGCTCGGGGGCCGCGCCCTGGGCTGGCCCCCGGGTTGATACAAGGCCCCATCCCTGTAGGAGTTGCGGGCATTAACCGATACTAGATATATGGCAGGACTGTCACCGTACCGGCTGGGGAAGGCCCGGGATACTTATAATCTCTTTAATATATTTAACTCGATCTCCTGGCAGTTTCTCGTGGGGACCATCGTCATCCTCCTGGCCATGCGTTTGAAGGCGTCTTCCACGGTTATCGGCCTTATCAACGCCCTGGGCTATGTGGCCTTCTTTTTCCTGCCTCTGGGTAAGATCCTCACCCGGAAGTTTCCCATCATCAGAATCTACGGGATTGCCTGGATCCTGCGGGCCCTGGGGATGATTCCCCTGCTGTTTATCCCTTTTGCGGCTGCGGCAGGGCGGCTCGACACCGGGGTATTGCTCATCCTCCTGGGGGTTTTTATCTTCCATACCTGCCGGGGGGTGGGCATGATCGCCAATAACCCGGTGCTGAACGTTATGGCCGCCGGGCCCGGCCGGGGTATCTACCTGACCCAGATTCAGATCGTGGCCAGCGCGGTGGGTATGTTTTGCAGCTTCGCCCTGGCCCTGATCCTGGGACGGGCCCCGCCGCTCTGGCTCTACTCCATGCTCCTGGCCCTGGGAGTGGCCTGCGGGGTAGTGAGCGGGGCCCTGGTGCTCAAGCTCCCCGAACCGGAGTACCAGGGCGAGGCCCAGGGAGAGAGCTTTACGGGTATCTTCCGAAAGGCCTTTTCCATGCCCCAGGTGCGGCACTTTATCATCGTGCTGGTCCTGGTAGCCCTGGTCTCGGGGATCGCCCGGGCCTTTGTAACGGTCTATAGCCGGGAGGTCTTCGGCCAGGGCGATGGCATGGTCTCCCTGTACTCGGTCTTTGGGGGCCTGGGGAACCTCATGATCGGGCTTTGCATCAAGTTTCTGATAGACCGCATCGGGGTAAAGCCCCTCTATATTGTGTGCATTATTCTGGCCCTGGCGGGCATGATACCTATCGTGTTTTTCCCCGCCGCAGGGCTTGATAACCCCGGCACGATCATCCTGTTCCTGAGCTTCGTGTTCTTTATCCTGAACTTCGGTTTCCTGGGGGCCGAGGGGATCGCCCAAACCTACTTCCTGGCCATGATCCCTGCGGAGCTCATGCTCGATATGGGTATCCTCTATTTCCTGGTCTTCGGCCTGGCCGGAGCCGGGGGTTCCTTCCTGGCGGGCCTCTTTCTGGATATGTTCACGGCCCTGGGGGTCTCTAACTTTATCTCCTACAAGATCCTCTATTCCCTGCTCATCGGTCTTGGGGTACTGATTCTGATTCTTCAGCAGAAGCTCGTCCCCCTGGGTTCCCTGCCCTTTAAAGGGGCCCTGGAGATCATCTTTTCGCCGAGGGACCTCAAGGCCATCACCATCCTCGACCGGCTCAACAAGACCCGGAACGCCGATGAGGAGGAGGCCCTTCTGGAGCAGCTCCAGGACACGCCCTCCCGGCTCGCCACTAAGGGACTTTTGGAACGGGCGCGCTCGCCGCTGCTGGCCATCAGGCAGGAGTCCCTGCGGGCATTAGAGGCCCTGCCGGACCTGGACGAAGCCGCCGGGCAGGCCCTTATGGACGATATTGTCAACAACCCCTACACCACGGCCTATATCTCGGCCCGGGCTCTGGGGAGCCACCGCTGCGTGGGAGCCATCCCCCTGCTCCGGGAGCTCGTGAGTTCCGATGACTATATGCTTGCCGGGGAGGCCATCATCGCCCTGGCCCGGCTGGGGGACGAGGCATTCCGGCCCCAGATTGAGCAGGTTATCATGGAAGCGAAGAACCCCCGGCTCAAGATGATGGGGGTGGCGGCCTTCGGTATTTACCGGTCGCCGAACTCTTTGACGGCCCTCCTGGACATCCTCAAGACCGCAGACCCGCCGCCCTACCTGCGGGACGAGGTGGTGCTGGCCATGGCGAATATCCTGGACGTCCAGAACCTGTTCTACAAGCTCCTGGTCCGTTTCCTGGCGGATGAGTCGAGCCTGGCCACCCTGGCCGCAGACGAGGCCGAATCGGCCACGGAGTATTTCGCCGCCGCTCTGGGGGGCTGGAAGCATATCCGCCGGAAACCCGCCCTGGCGGCCGCCGGCAAGCAGGCCAAGGCCCTGGAGGCGGCAGTAACGGCCTATATCCGGGACAAGAAGGGTGCGGCCTTTTCCCGGTGGATCCTGGAGCTTCCGCTGGAAGCCGCCGCCCCCTTCGTCCAGACGATCCTCGCCGAAGTAGCCCTGGATGAGGAGTTTGCCGCCCTTCACCGTATCCGCCTGCTGATTGTCCACTGGGCCTCCCGCTCCCTGCGGCTCTGGGCCGGCCGGTTCAAGCAGTGAGGGGATTGATAAAACCAGCGCTTTGTGGTATAAAAATGAAGCAGTTGCCAAGATGGCTCAGTCGGTAGAGCGGCACACTCGTAATGTGCAGGTCCGGGGTTCGATTCCCCGTCTTGGCTTATCGTAAGTCCCGGTATTCTAAAGACTTACACACCCCTATGAGGAAACTAAGCTGATATGAAGCAAGTCAAAATTACCGTGCTGCGTAAAATGTTTTATGGCGATCTGGCGGAGGCCTTTTTAACCGATGGAACAAAGGCCGGGGCCTGTCCGCTGTTACAGGAAGGGGAAGAATATGTCTTCCATGGACAGGCAGTAATGCCGGAGGGGTTTTGTCCATGGGCCTGGATAGATATTTACAGAGCCGTCAGCGCATTATCGGCGGGGGCGAGCTTCACTCCCTGGAATAATAAGGATAATATGCAGATATATTGTTGCACCGACGGCATCCGCCCGGTGATATTCAAGATTGAGGCATTACATGAAGAAGCTCATTGATATA
>JAITON010000044.1 GCA_031289935.1 Treponema sp. | reverse complement strand
TGGATCATGGCCTCTGCGGCGGCCCGGCCGTCCGCAATGGCCCGCACCACCAGGCCCGCCCCATTACGGGAATCCCCGGCGGCCCAAACCTTGGGGTTGCTCGTGTGGAAACTCCCCTGGGTGCGGATATTCCCCCGGCCGTCCAGTTCCAGGCCAAAATCCGCCCTAACCCCCTCCTGCACCACGTGGCTAAAACCCATGGCCAGGAGCGCCAGGTCTGCGGCCAGCTCAAACTCCGACCCGGGAATCTCCTGCATCACCTGTCGGCCGTCCTTACTGAGCCATTCCAGCTTGCAGCACTCCACGGCCTCCAACCGGCCGTCCCTGCCCTTAAAGGCCCTGGTATTTACCGACCAGAGCCGTTCCCCCCCCTCCAGGTGGGAACTGGAGGTCTTGAGCACCGTGGGCCAGAGGGGCCAGGGCTGGTCCTCGCTGCGGTGCTCCGGGGGCCGCGGCATCAGCTCGATCTGGGTAACGCTCAGGGCCCCCTGCCGGTTGGCCGTGCCCACGCAATCCGCCCCCGTGTCGCCGCCCCCGATAACCACCACCCGTTTACCGTAGGCGGTAATCGTCCCGGTCGGACCGCCCTGCGGTCCTCCCGCAGCCCGTCCTCCGCCCTCCGCGGCCCGTCCTCCGCCCTCTGCGGCCCGTCCTCCGGGGGCTTCGCCCGCCAGATTCCGGTTCTGGAGGGAGAGAAAATCCAGGGCCTGGACAATCCCCGAAAGCTCCCGCCCCGGCGCCCCCAGGTCCCGGGGCTCCCGGGCGCCAATCGTGAGCAGGACCAGGTCGAAGGCCGCCTCCAGCTCCCCCGCCGCTACCTGAGCCCCCTCCCCCCCGGATATCCCGAAGGCATAGCGGCCCTGACCCACCCGGGTCCCGGTCTTAAAGACCACCCCCTCGGCCTCCATCAGACGGATCCTTCTATCAATAAAACTCTTATCCAGCTTAAAGTCCGGTATCCCGTAGCGCAGATAGCCCCCGGGCTGCCGGTCCCCCTCGAAGACCGTTACCGAAAAACCCGCCCGGTTCAGATAGTAGGCTGCCGAGAGCCCCGCAGGACCGGCCCCCACGATAGCCAGCTTCTTCCCGTTCCGGCGCTTCGGCGGCCGGGGCGCCAGGAGGCCCAGCTCAAAAGCCTTCTCGATGACCGCCAGCTCGTTCTGCCGGATCGTAACCGGCTCGTCGTTGGCGCCCAGCACACAGGAAGCCTCGCAGAGCGCCGGGCAGACCCGGCCCGTAAACTCCGGAAAGGGATTGGCGCTCTCCAGCGCCGCCCAGGCCCCGGTCCAGTCCCCCCGGTACAGCCGGTCCTGCCACTCGGGCATAATATTGGACACCGGGCAGGCCCAATGGCAAAAGGGCAGCCCGCAATCCATACACCGGGCCGCCTGGAGCCGCCGCTCCTCATCGGGCAGCCGGATCTCCACCTCACTGTAGTCGTTAAGCCGTTCCTCCACGGGCCGGTAGCCCGAAAGCTTCCGCCGAATCTTCAAAAACCCCCTGGGATCCCCCATGCAGCGCTCCTTAGGGATGATTATACGGCAATTGACGGGCTTCTTACAAGGCTGCTATTCCGCCTGCGGCGGGGTTGGTTGATTCGTTGCGAAGGGTACGCCCCTTGGGGCGGAACTAAAGGTGTGTACCCTGAGTCAAATGCCTTACGAGAACAACCATACCCCGCTGCTTGTGGGGTTGGTTGATTGCCTTTCTTCATTCGCCGTCAAAAAGTTTCAAAAAATCTTCCGGCAAAATCCCGGGGATTGGAGAATTTTCAAAATCCCTCATATCACGGGTAATGATATAGTCGGCATTAACCGCTGCCGCACATTCTACTTGCAGACCATCTTCGATATCGTCAAAGTCTTCGTTTTGCAAGGCTTCAACAAGTTTTATCCGGTCAATGCCGGCAACTTGTACTATATCGCACAGGTCAAGAAGCAGCTCTTTCCGTTTTGCGGTGGTCCAGTTCTTCCGCAAAATGTAAAAAATGTTTGTCAGACTGTGGGCGGCAACGAAGCCCTTACATTTACGTTCCCTGCAAAGGGTGAGTATCTTTTGAGCGTTTTCTCTGAAGGGTTCCCGGTCAAAGAAGCTATCAAGGGGAACGTTTGTGTCAAGAAGTACGGCCATACCTTTCATCTATCGACTCCATCAATTCCTCTTTGTAGTCCTTTTCGAGATGGACAGTACCGAAGTACTTCTGTAGGCGCTTAAACGCCGCCCTGCTTTTTTCGATGTCCGCTTGCAAAGCCGCTGCTCCAGAATCGCCCGCCGCAGACGCTTGCAGGCGTTGGGTTTCAAATAACGCGAATTCCTGAACCGCAAAAAGCACCGGTTCCGGCCATGCGTCGACCGCTAATTTAAGCGACCGGCGAATATTCATCGTGTTTTGCCTTGCCGGCATGGCATCAACTGCTTTTACCATATCTTTCTCCTATGTCTCCAGAGCGTTCATTCTACCTCACTCCCCGCGTTTTGTGTACCCCCCATAAAAAAGGCGCGTAGTTTGCAAACCACGCGCCTTCCACGGTTACCTTCTTGTCTAATTCGGTATCGTTACCACGACCGAGGGGCTCCAGGGGCCGGCGGGAACTTGATCACCAGAGGCTTACTGGGCTTCGTCCAGGTTTCAAACTGATCGTAAAGTTCGGGCTTATGTCCGGTTCGGGAATATCATAAATCATCATCGCCTCCTTTTCCGAGCGCGGCAGCCTCGTTGCCGATATCGAACCACCGGGGCCGGAGGCGCGCGTTTGCCCGCCAACTTCTGGCGAATACTCGCCAACTTCTGGCGAATACTCGCCAACTCCTGGCGAATACCCGCCAACTTCTGGCGGATACTCGCCAACTTCTGGCGGATACCCGCCAACTTCTGGCGGATACCCGCCAACTTCTGGCGGATACCCGCCAACTTCTGGCGGATGACCGCCAACTTCTGGCGAATACTCGCCAACTTCTGGCGGATACCCGCCAACTTCTGGCGGATGACCGCCAGGGCCGTTGTAGCGCATACGAAACAATTAGAATGTTCCACCGGGCCAGAGTTCGTCGCAGTATTCGCAGCGGTAGGCCCGGCGCTCCCGGTCTACCAGATGGAAGACCTGGGGGATATAGGTTTCGGTGGAGCTGATGCAGCGGGGGTTTTTGCAGCGGAGTACCTGCTCTACCCGTTCAGGCAGCCTGAGCTTGATCTTCCCGGCGACCTGCTCGTCCTGGATAAGGTTCACCGTGATATTCGGGTCGATCAGGCCCAGGAGATCGAAGTTAATGTCCAGCGTGTTGTCGATCTTGATGATGTCCTTCCGGCCCATGCGGGCGCTGGCGGCGTTCAGCACAAAGGCCACGGTGTAGGGCGCCTTGTCCAGGCCCAGCCAGTTGAAGACGCGGACCCCCTGACCTGCGCGGATATGGTCAATGACAATGCCGTTTTTGATTTTCGCGATGTTTAACATGATACAACTCCCAAAATTGATGCCAGCAGGGCCATGCGCACATACATGCCGTACCGGGCCTGCTTAAAGTAGGCGGCCCGGGGGTCGGCGTCCAGCTCCAGGGCAATCTCGTTGACCCTCGGCAGGGGGTGGAGCACGATCAGGTCCTGCCGGGCGGCTTCCATCTTTTCGGCGGTGAGGATGTAACTGTCCTTAAGGCGGATATAATCCTCCTCGTTAAAGAAGCGTTCCTTCTGGACCCGGGTCATGTAGAGCACGTCCAGGCCCCCAATGACGGTTTCCAGGCTGCCGGTCTCCTGGTACTCGACCCCGGCGGCGGCCAGTACGCCCCGGCTGATATACTCGGGGACCCGCAGCTCCGGGGGGGATATAAACACGATTCTGAGCCCGGTATAACGGGCCAGGGCCTTGGCCAGGGAATGTACGGTGCGGCCGAACTTGAGGTCCCCGCAAAAGCCCAGGCTCAGGCCCGCTACGGTCTCCCCCAGGGTTCTCCCCCCGCCGCCCCGCAGGCGTTTGATGGTCAGCAGGTCTGTCAGGGTCTGGGTGGGGTGGTGGTGGCCGCCGTCCCCGGCGTTGATCACCGGCACGGTCGCGTAGCGGGAGGCCAGCAGGGCGGCCCCCTCCTTGGGGTTCCGCATGACGATAGCGTCGGCGTAGCAGGCCGCCACGCGGACGGTGTCGGCCAGACTTTCACCCTTGGAGGCGGAACTGGAGCCCGGATCCGCGAAGCCCAGGCAGGAGCCCCCGAGCCGCAGCATGGCGGCTTCAAAGGAAAGCCGCGTCCGGGTGCTGGGTTCGAAAAACAGGGTCGCCAGAAGCCGGCCCCGGCAACTTTCCCGCAGGTAGGCCCCGTCTTCCTCGATCTGTTCCGCCAAACGGAAGAGGGCCTCCAGTTCGTCGATACTAAAATCACCCGGTTCTACCAGGCTCCGTCCCTTCAGCATGATTCCTCCATCGGTCAAAGAGCTTTGGATCGTTCATAAACTCGCAACGGGGAGCGAACTCGCAGGTTGTGCAGGCCGGCCCGGGACAGTCCTGGAAGGCTCCTCCGGCTTTTTCAAGCTGCTGCATGTGCCATTCCAGTTCCCGGTTGAGCGCCTCAATGTCTTTGATCCGTTGGAGATTCGCACTCACCAGGGCCCGGTACTGCTGGAGTAATTCCAGCCGCCGTTTCTGGCCCGTGGCATCTTCACCGGCCATTTTGATAATTTTACCGATCTCGTCGAGCTGGAGACCGTAGTGTTTGAGCTGGAGAATCCGGCGGAGGTAGACCAGGTCTTTACCGGAATAGCAGCGCTGGCCCCCGCCGCTCCGGGGCTGCGTCTTGAGAAGCCCCAGCCCCTCGTAGTAGCGTACCGTCCGGGGGGTTACGCCGGCCCGGGCGGCCAGTTCCCCAATACGGTAGCTCCGTTCCTGCGCCATGGCCGTTATCAGAGACTAAAGGACCAGGCGATGTCGTTGTAGAGGTAGAACCCCGCCTGGCGTCCATTCAGGTTGTAATAAGTGGTGAACCCCTGGGGGATGGCGTCCCTGCCCAGGTAGAGATTCTGCGGCACTCTGATGATTCTTAAGGGATTGCCGGAAAAGGCCATAATGCCAACGGATTGAACGGAATCGAGGAGGACCAGGCTGGACAAACGGTTATTGGCAAAGGCATAATCCCCTATGACGGACACGCTCTCGGGGATGATCAGGCTGCTCAATTGGTTGCCGTAAAAAACCATCTGGCCGATTTCGGAAAGGCTTGGGGGAAGCTCCACACTCGTTAGTTGGTTGTTGGAAAAGGCCGAATTCCCGATAGATATCAGCGTGGCGGGAACGCTGAGGCTGGCCAGGTGATTGCTGGAAAAGGCTGATCTTCCAATGGAGACGACGCCTTGAGGAATCACTATGGCGGTAATTTCATTGTTGAAAAAGGCATAGTTCCCGATGGAAGTTACACTGAGGGGGATGGTGAATTCGGAGAGGCGGTTCCCGGCAAAGGCATAATCGCCGATAGAGCTTACGTTGCCAAGGATCGTTATCTCGAGCAATTGGCAGTTGGCAAAGGCCCCGATACCGATGGTGGTAATGCTCCGAGGAACGGTTACGCTGGTTACGTTCTTTTGGAAAAAGATACCGTGAACCGTTCCTTCGACCAGATCCAGGCTGCCCGCAAGCGCAATGACCGGCATACCGTTCAGCGTTTCGGGTATGACTATATCCTGCTCATTGCCGGAATAACCGGTAATAACAACACCCTCGCCGTCCTGTACCGTTATCCAGTCAGAAACGTTCTGGGCAATGGCTATAAACGGTATACTAAAGAAAATAAAAGCTATCCAAAGGACTTTTTTCGTTTTCTATCTCCTTACCCACCGATGTTATACTCAACGATATACGATGGCCTGCCTTTTGTCAATGCCGCCGGTTCCAGGCCGATGCATACCAATTGATGTCAAACGGGCAATGGCGAAGGGAAACGGCCTGTATCAATCTTCCAGACGGACCAGAAGGAAGAGCAGGTCCGAGAGCCGGTTGAGGTACCTGAGTGCGCGGGCCTCCGCGCGGGCCTCCGTGCGGAGGTCCGCACGGGTCTCCCGGGAGAGGGTACAAAGGCGGCGTTCCGCCCGGCGGCATACCGTCCTGGCGATGTCCAGCCGGGCTGCGGCGGGCTGCCGGGCGGGTCCCGCAAAGCCCCGGAGCTCCAGGCCGC
>JAITON010000183.1 GCA_031289935.1 Treponema sp. | reverse complement strand
GGCATAGTTGAAATCCTTAAAGGCGATCACCAGCCCCGCCATGGGGAGGTAATTGTTGATAAAAAGATAGGCCAGCCCCGGCAGAGTCATGATCAGTAAGGGCATATAGCGCCGGGTGTTGGTCCAAAATCCTTTCTTCTTCATAGTACCTCCCTTTGGCGGGTAAATTTAGTTTCCCGCCAGCCAGGCGTCAAGCTGGCGCTGTTTTTCCGCGACAATCTCGTCGATCCCCGCGTCCTTTAAGGCCCGCTGGAACCGGGGCAGGGTGCTGTCCACGTCCACCATGCCGAATTCCAGGCTTAGGGTGTATTCCGCCGTTACATTGGCCACTGCGGTTACGGCGTTCCGCACCGGGGTGGCGTCAAACTGGAAGCCCAGGGCCTTGGAGATGATGGCGGACCGGTTGAATGCCTGCATCTGGTCGTTGATATCCAGGTCGTTCCCTTCCCAGGCATAGGCCAACAGGGAATTGCCGATGGTCCAGGCCAGGTTAAAGTTGTAACCCGTATTGGAGGCATCCACCCCCGCAGGATAGGTGATCACGTTGCCGTTGAGTTTGGCGTAATGTTTGCCCTCGATACCCCAGTCCAACAGGTTCACGATTACCGGATCGGTGTACATAAGGCTTAAGAATTCCACGGTCTTTTCTGGGTTTTTGCTGGTGATGGGGATGGACCAGCTAAGGATCGCTACCTGGCCGGTGGTGGAGAGGGCGGGACTGATGGTGGCGGTTACCATCTCGACGCCCCCGGCGCCCAGGGTGGATTGCTTGTCGAATCCCGGTTTCAGGTTGGCCGCGAAGGAGAAAAGCTGCCCTGCCCCCACGAGGACGGTTCCCGCCTGGGAGTTGGTGGCCGCGTCGGGGATGACATAGCCCTTCTGATACCAGTCCCGGACAATCCGCAGTTTTTGCGCGTATTCCGGGGTTTCATAAAGGTTGACAACCTTGAGTTGAGCATCCTGGCCATGATTCATCAGTACCCCATAGCTATCCCCTAAGGAGTCCCATTCGACCAGCAACTGGGATACGATACCGGCGAAGTTGCCCTGGCTGTAGGTCATGTACATGCCCGGCTCGCCCTTAGACACGGTTTCGTACACCCGGCTTACATCCGCCGTGGTCTTGATATCCTCCACCTTAAAGCCGTACTTGTCCAAAAGGTCCTTGCGAAAGCACATCCCGTAACTGGCCGCCATGTCCCGAATGCTGGGAATACCATAGATTTCCCCGCCGATAGTTCCCGCTTTCAGATAGTCGGCCCCCACCACACGGGCTATATCCGTCCCGGTGGTTTTGAGGTATTGGGTGATGGGGAGCAGCTTGCCCTGGGTTACGTCGGTGATGAGCTGGTTGCTGAACCGGGGGATAAGATCGAGCTTTTCACCCCCGGCTATCATCAGGTTCACCTGATCCGTGAGGGCCGAATAGGACAGGGGCAGAATTTCCAGCTCCAGCCCCTTGTCCCGGATGCGGTCGTTGATGGCCGCCTGAATCAGGGAAATATCCGGGAGCGCGCCCGTGATCATGATCGCCATGGTTACCTTGTAGGGCGCGGCCGCGCCGGACCCCGAAGTCCCGCTGCTCTGGGAACAGGAACCGAGCAGCAGGGCTCCGGCCAGAAGGGCCGTAGCCGCCCTCATCATGTGTCTTTTCATCTGTGTAACCTCCAATGTTCTTTTCATAAAATGAGCTTCCTTTGCCAATTACTGGCTATCTGTTATATCACCCAGTTTCCCTACAGGAACTGGGTTCTTTTATCACCCTCCAACGGAAGGTGTAAAATACCGTTCATGGAGTTTTCGCGGAGCGAAAAACTCCCAAGCAAAAAGCACGGGAAAGACCTTCAACAGCCCTCCTAGATAGACGGGAGCATGGGGGGGGGGGGGGGGGGGGGGGGGGAATTAGGCCGGATTGGGCGCACACTACACGAGCGGGGGGCATCCAAGCGACCGCCCTTAAGGTCAATATGGGCCGGGTTTACGCGTCTACAGTTTGGGCATTGCCCCCTGTTTCCATACATCATCATGAAATGATTATATACCCTCTTCAGCGGAATGTCAAGGATTTTTTTTAAGTTTTCGAAAAAAAAACGCCCTGCTTTCCCTGCCCAAGCCCCGCAAAGGCCTTTTCCAGCAGGGCCTCCTCCGGCGGCTTGGTGCAGAGCGATACGAGGGGCACCACCAGGAAGGGCAGGATGATGGCAATGGACGCCGCCAGCGGCGACCGGGAAGCGCCCAGGACAAAAAACAGGCTGATCATCGTCACGACCCCCGTTAGTAAGCCCGCGTAGGCCCCGGCCTTGCTCACCCGCTTCCAGTAGAGCCCGTAAATGTAGGGCGCCGCAAAGGCCCCGGAGACCACCCCCCAGGAAAGGGACATGAGGTATACGATAATGCTGATCTGGAACCGGGAGATAAAATAGGAAATGATGATAAAGACCAGCGAGAGAAAGCGCATCAGGGCCACGGAGCGGTCCTTGCCGGCGCCTGTTCCCTGCCGGGCCGGGGCCAGGTCGATGGCCACCGCCGAGGAGGATACCAGCACCAGGCTCGACAGGGTGGACATGGAGGCCGAGAGTACCAGGAGCATGATGAGCGCCAGAAGCGCTTCCGGCAGGTGGTTGCTGAGCAGGGTGGGGACGATAAGATCGTAGAGCACGGCCCCGGATTCGCTCCGGGGAACCGTGGCCAGGTCGAAAAACACGTGGGAAAAGGCCCCGGTGGAATAGGCCGCGAAGCCGATCATCAGGGCAAAGACCGTGGTAACAATGGCCGCCTTGGGGATTAGCTGCTCGTTTTTGATGGCATAGAACTTTTGGGTCATCTGGGGGAGGCCCCAGGTACCAAAGCTCGTCATGAACACCAGGCTGATCACGGTCAACGCCGTGGGCTGCTCTGCCGGGGGAATGTGGGCGGCATATCCTTCGGCGGCCTTCCCCAGCATCTCGATGTAACCGCCCCCCTGGCCGGATAACACCAGGATCATCACAGCCGCTCCGATGAACATGATAATCCCCTGGATAAAGTCCGTAATGGCAATGGCAAAGTAGCCCCCCAGAATCAAATAGACCCCGGTAAAGGCAATCATGATGAGCAGGGCGATGTCGTAGGGCAGCCCAAAGACCTTTTCAAAAAGATGCCCCAGGCCCTTAAATACCGAGGCGGAATACGGGAGGAGGAAAAAGAAGATGACGCTGGCGGCCAGGGGCTTAAGGTGTTTGGCCCCGTAACGTTCCTGGAGATACTCGGGCATGGTCATGGTGTCCAGGTTCTGGGTCTGCCGCCGGGTGCGCCGGGCCAGGACGAGCCAGGCCGCTCCCGCCCCGATAACCGCGTTCCCCAGGGCGATCCACAGGGAGTTGAGCCCGAAGAGCCAGCCCTGGGTCCCCGCAAAGCCGATGAAGATTACCGCCGAAAAATAACTGGTGCCGTAGGCCACCGCCGAGACCCAGGGCCCCAGGCTGCGGCCCCCCAGGAAAAAGTCCCCCAGGGTTTTGGTCCGCCGCATCCCCCAGATACCGATCCCGGTCATCAGGGCCAGAAATATCACCAGAAAAACCACGCCGATCTGCATAATTACCAGTCCTCCTGTAAGAAAAGCCAAAAAGATAGTATAGTAAAACCAGGAAAGGGGGAAGGGAGAACCATGACTTTTGAAGCATTAGGCGCCGGCGGGAGTATGGCCGGCCGGCTGGGGGAGCGGGGCATCCGGGAGCCGACGGAAGTCCAGCGCCGGGCGATTCCCCGGCTGCTTGGGGGCGAGGACCTGCTCCTGGCCTCGGCCACGGGCACGGGCAAGACCTTTGCCTACCTGCTGCCCTTTTTGAGCCGGCTCCTGGAGGCCGCCCAGGATGGCGATTCCCCGGCCCTCCTCATTGTTGCTCCCACCTACGAGCTCTGTTCCCAGATCAAGGGCGAGGTTGATTTTCTCCTGGGAGCCAAAAACGGTCCGGGGCGGCTTTCTTCTCTCCTATTGATTGGTTCCGCCCCTCTGTCCCGGCAGATTGAGGGCCTCAGGAAGCGGCCCGTTATCGTCGTGGGCAGCCCCGGCCGGCTCCTGGAACTGGCCCGCGGCGGGAAGCTCCGGACCGGCCGTCTGCGTTTCCTGGTCCTGGACGAGGCCGACCGGCTCGTGTCGGCGGAACTCCGTGCAGATACCGCCGCGTTGATGCGGCTCACCGCTGGCACCGCCGGCGATGCCGGCGAGCGTTCCCCGGAGCAGCCCCCCCGGCAGACCATCGCCTGTTCGGCCACCCTGCCGCCCTGGAGCCGGGAACTGCTCGCGCCCTTTGTGCGGGGAAACCCGGAAGCCGCCTTTCTGGAATGCAGCGGCCCGGAGGTGCTGCGCCGGGACATCGAACACTGGGCTCTTTTTAGCGAATCCCGCCGTAAGATCGATACCCTCCGCTCCTTCCTGGCTGCGGCCCGGCCCGGGCGGGCCTTGGTCTTTACCGGCAGAGCAGAAGAGGCCGGGCGGACCCTCTCCCGGCTCCAGTTCCGGCATATCGCCGCCGGGGGCCTCTGGGGAGATATGGACAAGAGCGGGCGGAAACAGGCCCTGGAGGACCTTCGCCGGGGCCGGGTACGGGTCCTGGTGACCACGGACCTGGCCGCCCGGGGGCTCGACATCGAGGGTCTGAGCCACATCATCGCCCTGGACGTACCGGAGGAGGGGGACGCCTATATCCACCGGGCGGGCCGCACGGGCCGGGCGGGGAAGCGGGGCCTCATGGTCAGTATTGGCGACGCGGAGGAGATGCGCCGCCTGGCCCGGCTGGAGAAACGGCTGGGCATCACCATCTATCCCAAGGAACTCTACGGCGGCAAGATCCTCGCCCCGGAGCCATTCGAAACCGGGCTCTAGGAGGCTTTCGGCGGCTATGCTCTGTTCGCGCTTATCCGCCGGGCGGCCCCTGGTCCCGAGTGCGACCTGGACTATGTGCCGAACAAGGTTCAGTACGGCAAAGTGTCTGTGTCCGGCATCCGTCCTTATTTTTATAGGTCAATGTCAGTACCTAACCAGTTCCCATAGGCG
>JAITON010000134.1 GCA_031289935.1 Treponema sp. | reverse complement strand
TTCTATTCATATCTTCGGTCGCACCGCACAATACGCCCGCCGCGTAATCCTCGCTCTCGACAACGCAAGATTGCGGAGCAACAAATAAAGTATCGAAAAAAACATATACCTTGGAAAGACTGATATATGCGGCATGAAGACAAGGCGTGCGTATGGGATATGATATCAACCTCCGGGGACATGGTTAATTAAGAAATAAGATGCGCAGAGGCACGGGGCAGGCGGCAAACAGCGAGTTTTTCAGTCTGCCCCTAACTTCTTTCTGTTAAAATACCGATATTCTAAAGGTATGAATGCCCTTTGCGTCTTATATGGCGGAAGCCTCACACCGGCGGCCCTGGAACCGCTCTTTGAGGGGAAGACCGCCCTGGGCCGGTGCCTGGAACGGGCCGCCGCCTTTCCAGGTGTTTCGGAGCTGGTCCTTCTGGTCCGGGAAGGCGCGGAATTGCCGGTTACAACCCTGCCCGTCAATGTCCGGTTTCAGGCCGCCCCGGTTTGGACCCAAAAACGTCTTCTGGAAACGCTCTCGGAACTCTCCCCGGGCTTCGACCTGAGCTATTACGCCTGGGCGGACTGCCCCCTCCTGGACCCGGAGCTCGCCGGGGCCCTGGCGGAACGGCATATCCGCTATGCCGCCGAGTACAGTTACGCCGATGGCTGGCCCTATGGCTTTGCGCCCGAGCTCCTGGCCCCCGGCACGGCGGGTATTCTGGCAAAGATACTAGGGGAGGACGGGCCGGTGGAGCGGGATTCCCTCTTTGCGGTGCTTCAAAAGGACATCAACTCCTTTGATATTGAGACCGAGATTTCCCCGCAGGATCTTCGGAGTCTGCGTCTTTCCCTGGCCGCCGATTCACGGCGCAATTTAAGCTTATTACGGCGGCTTATGGAGGCCGGTCTTTCCCGGGCCGCCGATGCCGGGGTAATTTTGGCGGGGAAGGGGGAATTGCTCCGGGTCGCGCCGGCTTTCTACGCAATCCAGGTGGCGGCTCCCTGCTCCCAGGACTGTGTCTGCTGTCCCTACCCCCGGCTTAGGCCCCAGGGAAAGACGGCGGGGAGCTTCATGCCGGTATCGCAATTCAAGACCCTGTTGGACAGGATTCGTGATTTTTCCGGGGAGGCCGTCATTGACATCTCCCTCTGGGGGGAAGTTTCCCTGCATCCAGAAAAGTTGGAGCTCATTAACGCGGTCCTGGAACGGCCGGAGCTCTCCCTCATCATCGAAACCTCTGGCCGGGGTTGGAAGAGCTCTGAGCTTGAGGCCCTGGCTGCCGGCTTGCCCCAAAGCGTTTCTCCCCGGCCCTGGCTGGCCCCTCCTTCGGCCCTGAGCTGGATTGTCTCCCTGGACAGCCTTGACCCCAAGCGTTACGGGGAACTCCGGGGGCCGGGATTCGAGGAGGCCCTGGAGACCGCCCGAACCCTCCTCCGGCTCTTTCCCGGGAACGCCTACGTCCAGGCCCTTAGACTCACCGGGTCGGAGGACGACACGGAACACTTCTACCGGACCTGGCAGGCAATGGCCGCCAGTCTGGCCGGGCCCGGCCGGCCGGCCGCTTCCATCATCATCCAGAAGTACGATGATTTCTGCGGTTTTCTGGAGAAAAAGCAGGCTGCGGACCTCTCGCCGGTAAAGCGCCACCCGTGCTGGCACCTGAACCGGGATATGAACATCCTGCTGGACGGCCGGGTCCCCCAGTGCCGGGAGGACCTTGCCCTGCTCAAGGATCCGGGAAATGCCGGGCTGGGGAACGTTTTTAGGGAGCCCCTGGAAACAATCTGGGACCGGGGCGCGGCGGCGTACCGGTCCCACTGCGCCGGGAACTATGCCGGGGAGCTTTGCGAGGTATGCGATGAATACTATACCTTCAACTTTTAATACGATTCTGCCTTCCTACACTGCCGTGGGGGGCGATGAACGGGCCGCTTCCACGGGGCTTTCCGCAGTGCTCCTCAACCGGGGCGGCCGCTATCCCCGGAAGACCCTCTTCCAGGAGCTGGAAAAGGTGGGCTTCGACACTATCATCTCCCTGGAAGGTTCCCAGGAGCGTTACGATATCGAAGACCTCTCGGGCCGCTTCCCCTTTGTCCGCTTTATCCTTCTCAAGGACACGGTGAGCGTCGGGGAGCAGATCAACCTGGCGGTTTCCGAGCTTTCGAGCCCCCTCTTTTTCGTGCTCTGGAACGATCTCCGGGTCCTCCACTCGGGCGGGGCCGCCCGCATGGCCGAACGGCTCTACGCCGGCCGGGACGAGGCCGGGAAGAACGGTCCCAGAGCGAAGCGGCTCTGCACCGTCCCCATCATTCAGAATTCCCGTTTCGAGACCCTGCCCACCCTGATTTCCCCGGCATCCTTTCGGGGGGGGGTCAAAACCCTCCTTTCTCCGCCCCAGAAGGAGGGGATGCCTTCCCTCTATCCCTTTGACGGGCTGGGGCTCTACGACCGGGAACGTTTCGTGGGCCTTGGCGGCTTCGACATCACCCTCAAAAGCCTCCACTGGCAGCTTATGGACTTCGGCTTTAGGGCAAGGCTTTGGGGTGAAGAAATCGGCGCCACCATGCTGGTCAGGCTTTCCTACAACGGCGAGGTCCCCGCCGAGGATAGTACCGCCGAGGAAAGTTACCGCCGCTTCTACCTGAAAAACCTGGCTCCGGTATTCCGGGGCGATAGCGCCCATCTGCCCTATAGGCGTTTCCCCTCCTACCTCTTCCGCTCCGGGGCCGATCCCTTCCTGGCCTGGTCCGAATTCAAGGCCGCCCGGCTCTGGGTTAGGACCAACTGTTACCGTTTCCGCGATGATGCCCGGAAGGTGATGGAACTCTGGGAAGCGCCAGCGGAGAAGTCTGCGTGACTACCCTGATTCTCCAGGCCCGACTGGATTCGAGCCGGCTCCCCGGCAAGGCCCTGCTGCCCCTGGGGGGCCGCCCCCTTCTCTTTAGGGTGATGGAAGCCCTGGCCCGGGTCCCGGCGGATCTCCACATTCTGGCCTGCCCCGAAGACGCGGCCGCCGGGTTTGCCCCCCTGGCCGAGGAAGCGGCCTTTATAGTCTCCACCGGCCCCAAGGATGATGTCCTGGCCCGGTACTGCGCCGCTATCCGCCGCTTCAAACCGGAGCGGATAATCCGGGCCACCGGGGATAATCCCTTTGTCTTTGCCGATGCCGCCTGGGCCATCCACCAGGAAGCCCAGGCCCTGGATGCCGACTATGCAGGTTACCAGGAATTGCCCTACGGTGCGGGAGTCGAGTCCGTCAAGGCCGATGCCTTGCTCCGGGCCGAACGGGAAGCCGTTCTGCCCGTTGAACGGGAGCATGTATGCCCTTACCTCTACGGCCACGCTGAATTATTCCAGCTCCATCGTCCCCCGGCGCCCCCGGTTTGGAGGGCCCCCGGTATCCGTCTTACCGTAGACACCCCCGAGGATTACCGCCGGGCCCAGGCCCTTTGGTCCGCCCAGGGGGCCTGGGCCCTCTGGTCCGCCCAGGAGGCCCCTATCCCCGGCGGCTTTTTCCCGGGCGAGGCCATCATCGCCGCCTATGGCCGTCTCTGGCCCGCAACAGAGCGGAGCCTCCCGTGAAGGCCTCCGTTCTGGCCGTCCCCGCCCTGGAAGCGGGCAGGGGAGGGGGACACCTGGCCCGTGCCGCCGCCCTGGTCTCCGCCCTCCGTGCCGTGGACCGGGACGCCTGGCTCTATGTGCCGGCAGCCTCTGCGGGGACCCTGGCGGCCTTTCCGGGGAATCTTCACGCTATAGCGAAAGAAAATCTCCGCTCCCATACCTGGGACTGGATCGTCCTGGACAAATTCAGGACTTCCCCAGAGGAATTCGAGTTCTGGCGTTCCCTGGGCTCTCTCATCGGTATCGACGAGGGCGGCCCCTGCCGGGACCGTTTTGACTTTCTTCTGGACCTGCTCCCCGGCCTCCCTGGCCGGAGACCGCCCAACCTTAGCGCCCCGGTCCTGCTCCCCCTGCCAAAGAACCGTAAGGAGCGGCCCTTTAGCCTGCCTGGTCCCAATACTCCCCTGCGGATCCTGGTCAGCTTTGGCGCGGAAGATTCCGCGGGCCTTACGGTTCCCCTATGCCGGGCCCTCAGAACCCTGGCCGGCCCTGAGCGGGCGGAAATAAGCGCCTTATTCGGCCCCCTGTACCGGGCCGGCAAAAAGGCGCCCGGCATCGTGCAGAACGAAAAGATGCCAAGCATCGTGCAGAACAGCTTCGTGGTCCTGCAAGCCCGGCCGGAACTCCGGGAAGAACTGGCGGATTACGACCTCGTGCTTAGCCACTTTGGCCTCACCGCCTTCGAGGCCCTCCACGCTGGGGTCCCGGTCCTTCTGGCCTCGCCGGGACCCTATCACGAGAAACTGGCCCGGGCAGCCGGCCTTGTCTCCGCAGGTATAGGCCGCC
>JAITON010000092.1 GCA_031289935.1 Treponema sp. | reverse complement strand
ACGTGCCTGGGGGATCCGCTTTCCACACCTCATACAGAGCCCGTACTTACCCTGCTCGATCCGGGTCAGCGCCGAATCAATAAGCTTGAAGCGTTTTAGGTCCTGGGCGCCGATGGCCTCAATCATCTTGCGGTCGATATCGTCCGAAGCGACGTCCGCCAGGTCCTTGGGCTCCATACCATCCATGATTTCCTTGAAATCCTCATTGCTCACTATTAAATTCGAAATGATTTCCTGTTTGAGCTGGGTCAGGGCTTGCTTCATCTGTTTGACGAATTCCTGTTCCATGGCATTTCCCCCTTTTATCAATCATGCAAATCTGAGGATGAACGATGATAATGCCGGAAATGGCGCATTTTGTCAAGTACTCCAGGCCCTGAGCCCGGCCCGAGGCGGGGCCAGGACTCATCCTTATCCCCGGCTGGGGTCAAAGCCTTCGATAAAGCGCTCGTAGAAGAGGATCATCCGGCCGTAATTCTCGATGGTGATGTATTCGTTGGTATTATGGGCCGTGTTTTTCTCCGCGTCGGTCACCAGAACCGGCGTAAAGCGGTAAACCTGATCCGAGACCCGGTAATATTTGCGGGCGTCGGTGCCGCCCATGACCAGGAAGGGGGAACTGATGGCGTTGGGAAAGAACTCGCCGATGAGCTTTTCCAGATACTCGTAGACCGGCCCGGTTTCGCCGCCGGCGGGGGAGATTTTCGAGGCCTCCGCAGGCACCAGGGTTTTGATGCTGATGTCCGTACCGGGCCGCCCCTTTACCGCACCGGGAACTTTCCCGGCCAGACCCCTGAAGTAGCCCTCCACCGCGTCCACGGTGTCGCCGGGGAGGAGCCTTACATTTACCGTTACCGCCGCTTTTTGGGGCAGTACGTTGGCCGCGTCGCTGGCCCGGGCCATGGTGGCCGCGAAAGTACTCCGGACCATGGAGTTCGTGACGGGGTTGGCGGAAAATATCCTGAGGAGCAGGGGCCTAAAGAGCCAGAGATTGGCCACCGCCATCCGCACCAGAAAGCCCATCTCCCCGGCGATATTCCGCAGCATCCCCTCCACAGGGGCCGTGAGCTTGGCCGGGTAGGGCCGTTTCTCGATCTCCGTAACGAGCCGGGCCGCGTTTCCCAGGGCCGTATGCACCGGGGGCATGGAACTGTGCCCCCCCTCGCCGCTGAGGGTCATCTCGTAATTGCAGAAGCCCTTTTCCGCCACGCCGATAAGGGCCAGGGGAGCTTTGACCCCCTTGAGCACCCCGGAGACTACCATGCCCCCCTCGTCCAGGACCCCCTCGGGCCGGATACCCTGCTCGTCCAGATATTCGGCCACCTTGGCCGCCCCGTTCCGGCCGCCGGTCTCCTCGTCCTGGCCGTAGATAAAGTAGAAGTCCCGGGCGGGCTGGAAGCCCCGGCGCATCAGATTTTCCGCAGCCTCCAGATGGGCCATAAGCTGGCTCTTAATGTCCAGGGTGCCCCGGCCCCAGACCTTGCCGCCGGAAATCGCACCGGAGTATCCCGGCTCTTGCCATTCGGCCTCGGTGCCCTTTTCCACGGGTACCACGTCGTAATGGGCCGTGAGAATCATGGGTTTAAGGCCGGTCTTGTTCCCCTTCCAGCAAAAGACCAGGGCGTAACCGTTGATCCGTTTGAGCTCGCAGGTCTTATGGAAGAGGGGAAAGGCCCCGGCGAGAAAGCCGATAAAGCCTTCGAAGGGCCCGAAGTCGGTACCCTCGTAAGCCTGGGTACAAACCGTGGGGAAGCTGATGGCCCGGGAGAGCCGCCCCAGGACTTCCGCCGCCGGCTCCGGGGCCAGGATTGGCGCCGCCGCCGGATTTGCCCGGGGGGGCTTAAAGGCTGCGGTACGAATTAACACCACCGCGACAAGCAGGACTATGAGGGCTAAAATGATGATCAGGACCGTCATGGGAATCTCCTTCTGCCCCAGAGTATAGGGCCCCTTTCCAAATAAGGCAAGCCGCGCAAGCCGCGCAAGCCGCGCAAGGGATCCCGCCCGGTGGGGAGGTATATCCGGCCGGTCCCTACTTGGAGAACATCACCTTCTCGCTGCTGAACATCCGCGCCAGTATAAAGCCCCCGGCCAGGATATAGCAAAGATTGGCCCCCACTGCCAGGGCGATATGGCTCAGATCATAGTCAAAGGTGAAAATCCCTACCATGCTCTGGGCGCTGTTATAGAAGGGTATCAGATAATAGTAGAATTCCTGCACCGCGCCGCCGCCCCCGAGCAGGGAGGCCAGGGCTGCTAAGATCACCAGGATGTAGAGGGGCAGTACCGCAGACTGGGCCTCCTTGATGGACTTGGAGAAGAGGGCCAGCAGGGAGATGACCGTTACCATGAGCAGTACCGTGGAGAGCACCACCAGGATCAACAGGCCGTATTCCGCCGGACCATAGATGTTCATGCTGATATCCAGGATACCCCCGGTGGTATCTCCCAGCATCTTGGGCAGGGAAAGCATGATCCCCGCCACGCTGGAAAGGCCGCAGAGGAAGGCCAGAGCGCCCAGAGAGAGAATCTTCCCGGCGGCAAGCTGCCCCCCCGTGAGGGGCGTAACCAGTATAGTAGCGAAGGTACCCCGCTCCTTTTCCCCGGCGATAGAATCAATAGCGATGCTCATGCAGCCGGCGTACATCATCACCATGATGAGCAGGGGGAGCATCATGGCGAAAAACTGACTCGCCGTGTCCCGGGCAGTGGCCAGGTCGTAGGTATCTGCCCCGCCGTTCACATCGAACTTGTTGGCCAGGGAAGATTCGTAGGCGTCGAGCACCGCCGCGGCCTGGCTGTAGAGCTGCAACGAATCGGCGGAGGCCGAATTATAGTAGAGTTCTACCTGGGGCGCGGCCAGTCCCGACAGGGAATCGTAGCGGGCCACCGAGTTGTCAAAGTCCAGGGGGAAGACCATGAGCAGATCTGCGCTCTGGCTGCTGATATCGGTCTTTACCGTAGCGGCATTGGTCTCTACGGGCAGCACCGGGAAGAAGGACTCCAAGACCGGCGAGAGGGAGGCGGGCATATTGACCGAGTAGACCACCGGGACGTGATCCGCGTCGCCGGCCATAAAGCCCGCCATTCCCTGGCCCATAAAGCTGTACATTACATAGATAAGGAGCCCTGGAAAGATCAGGGCCGTGATTACCATGCGCCGGTCCCCGAAGAACCGTGCGAACTCCTTCTTTATAACCGTGATGATTTGCCGGTTCATGCCTGGTCTCCCCCTATTATACGGTCGTGGATGGCGAAGAACACATCCTCAAGATCCTTCCCGCCGGTAACCTTCCCCAGGGTATCGCAGGCCGCCATCTCCCCGGCCACGATGATCCCCACCCGGTCGCAGATCTTCTCGATAAGGCTGAAGATGTGGCTCGACACGATGACCGTCTTGCCCTGTTCTTTGAGTTCCAGGAGAAAGTCCGTTACCACCCGGGCGGTGAGCACGTCCAGCCCATTAGTGGGCTCGTCAAAGATGATGATATCCGGGTCGTGGACCAGGGAAATGAGGAGGGATACCTTCTGTTTCATCCCTGTAGAGAGGTTGGCCACCTTTTCCTGGGCAAAACGGTCCACACCGAAGCGTTCAAAGAGTTCGGCTTTCCGCCGCCGGGTAAGGTCCGCAGGCATATCCCGAAGCCCCGCGAAAAAGTCAAAGAGATAGGAGGGGGTAAAGAACTCCTCCAGCTTGAGGTCGCTCGTGAGAAAGCCGATCTTCCGGTGTACGCCCTGGGGGTCTTTAGTGACGCTGATCCCCTCCACCAGGGCGTCCCCTGAATCGGGCCTGATCAGGGATGCCAGTATCCGCAGGGTGGTGGTTTTCCCCGCGCCGTTAGGCCCCAGGAGGCCGAAGACCTCACCTTCCAGGGCCGTAAAGGAAAGGTTCTTGACCGCGGTCTTGAGCTTCCGGTCCGTCTTTTCCAGTTTCTGCTGTTTTCTTGAGAGGGTAAAGGTCTTGGTGATTCCCTGTACATGCACAATCTCTTTCATATTGCTTATGATACCTGGGTTTACCCCCCATGGCAAGTCCCGAAATGCCTCATTTCGGGGGATTCCCCTTTTTTTTCCGGGATTTTCCCGTTTTTTCACTTTTTTTTTCGAAAATCTTAAAAAAGACTTGACATTATGATCAGGAAGGGATACAATAAGGCCATGCTAAGGGCACAAAGT
>JAITON010000128.1 GCA_031289935.1 Treponema sp. | reverse complement strand
GTGTTTTCCCGGCCCACCATCAGGGCTATCAGCTTGTTGCTGTCGATGTCCCCAATCGCATAGGTGCCGATGGCTTTGCCGTCCCGCATAACCGTCACCGCATCGGCGATCTGGAAGATCTCTTCTAATTTATGGGAGATATAGATGACCGCGACCCCGGTCTCCCGAAGTTCGCGGATAATGTCAAAGAGATGGGCCACCTCGTTCCCGGTAAGGGAGCTTGTGGGTTCGTCCATGACCAGGACCGTAGAATCGTAGGAAACCGCCTTGGCGATCTCGCAACCCTGCTGCTGGCTGATTGAAAGGCTCCCCATGGCCGCCTTGGGGTCAAAGTTAAAAGTGAGGCCCTCCAGGAGCTGCTTCGTGTCGGCCAGCATCTTTTTGTGCCTGATCAGATGGGCCCTGTTGGCCGGTTCCCGGCCCAGCCAAATGTTTTCCGCCACCGAGCGCTTGGGCACATTGGAGAGTTCCTGGTGGATCATGGAAACCCCGGCTTTCATGGCGTCCCTGGCGCTGTTAAAGCTCCGTTCAGTCCGGTTCAGGATGATCTTCCCCGCGTCCATCTTGTACATGCCAAAGAGGCACTTCATCAGGGTGGACTTGCCCGCGCCGTTTTCGCCTACCAGGGCGTGGACCGTGCCGCCCTTTACCTGTAGGGACACCTTATCCAGGGCGGTAACACCGGGGAATTTTTTCGTCACATCAAGCATTTCAAGGGCATAATCCGCCATGTTTACAGAGAGCGGGGAAGGGGAGCGGGTATTTCCTTCCCGCTCCCTATTCCCCGCTCCCATTCCTCCTACTTCACATTGGCCTTATAGTAGGCCGAGTTCTTGTCTACGGGCACGAAAGGTACCAGATAGCATTGGCCGATGACCGAAGTGTCGTTTGCCGGCGCTTCATCAATCAGGGTCCTCGCTGCGGGGGTTCCGCCGGCCGCGTTGCCGGCCTTATACGTGCCGGTGGCAACCTGATAGATCACATCGAAAGCCGTGCCCGACTGGCCCAGCGCGTCCTGGAGTACCGTGGCGTAGAGCTTGTTCTCCTTCATGGACTGGAGAGCCGCCGGGGTGGCGTCAATACCCAGGACCGGGACCTGTAGGATGGTGCCGTCGCTGGCATCAGCCTTGGTCTTGCCGGCGGTGATCAGGGATTCCACCGCGCCCAGGGCCATGCCGTCGTTCTGCGCCGCTACCACATTGAACTGCCCCCAGGAGGAGGCAATCCAGGCGTCCATCTTCTGCTGGGCCTGATCAGGGGTCCAGTTGGCGGTGTCTTCAAGCACCACGTTCACGGTATAGCCCCGGTTTTTGAGTTCCGCCAGGAGCCCTGCCTTACGGTTGACCTGGGCCGGATGCCCAAGCTGGCCGTTAATCAGGGCTACGTTGACCACTTTGCCGGGAGCCTTGCCGGGGTTCGCGTCAAAGTAATTGGCAATCAGGCCGCCCTGGTAGCTTCCCCCGACGAATTCCGGTGAAGAGGCAAAGAAGAAGTTCTTGCCGATCTTGAGGGACGATACGGTGGGCTGGATGTTGGAGTAGGCCGCCGCTCCGCCCTTCGCCTGGATCCTCTGGTTGATCTGATCCGAGAGTTCGGACACGCAGGGGATAACAATAAAATACTTGTAGCCCTGGTTGAGCATGGTCTCGATCTGGGTAAGCTGGGTAGCAGGATCGCTCCGGGCGTCCTGGACGTTCAGTTCCACACCCTTCTCCGCCGCCAGTTTCCGTACGTTGTCAGCGTAGAGCCGCAGAAAATCCTCGTCCATATTGCGGATGCTCAGGACAATTTTTGCCGCGTTGCCGCCGCTCCCGCTTTCATTGCCGCCACGGGCAAATACCGAGGTAACCGCAAAGAGCAGTACCAAGCCGACGATTAACAGTCTTTTCATAGAATTTTTCCTCCGTTCTATATAATGATTAATCTATGTCCTGACCAGGCCCTATGCCTGGTCTAAACACCTATTTATACAAGGGCCCGTAGGCCGCGCAGGCCCGGTAGTCCGCGCCCTCCAGGTCCCGGGTGCCGAAGGCGTACCAGGCGTGGGGCCGGTAGACCTCCTGCTCCGCCACATTGTGGAGGGTTACCGGAATCCGCAGCATGCTCGCCAGGGTAATGATCTCCGCCCCGATATGGCCGTAGGTAAAGGCCCCATGGTTGGCGCCCCAGGCGGCCATCACCGAGTAGACGTCCCGGAAGGAACCGCAGCCGGGATCGAGCCGGGGCGCGAACCAGGTGCAGGGCCAGGTGGGGTCCGTGCGGTCCCAGAGGACCCGGCTCACCTGAGCGGGCAGGGCCAGGGTCCAGCCCTCGGCAATCTGGAGCGTGTAACCCGCTCCGCCGTGCGGGCCCAGGCCCTGTACCATGTTTACCCGCACCAGGGTTACGGGCATTTCGGCCCGGGTCTCGAAGGTTGACGAGTAGCCGCCCCCCCGGAAATAGCCCCGGTTGGCCGCCGACCAGGTACAGGCCCCGGTCAGGGCCTTGATGTCGGCGCCGCTTACTTCCCACCAGCGCTTCATCACCGGCTTACCGGAATCGTCCCTGGCCGCGCCCGAGGCATCCAGGGCCGCCGCCCCGGAGTTGATCAGGTGGATAAACCCGTCCCCGGCCCTGCCTTCGGGCTGCCAGCCCGATACCCGCTTCACCGCGCCGGGGCTCCAATAGCTGCGCACATCCGCAAAGGCGCTGGCCCGGCCCGTAAGGAGCTTGCAGAAGAGCATGGCCAGGCCGTTGCAGTTGTCGTTTTCCGTGGCCAGGATCACCGGCTCCTTTTTACCCCGGTGGTCGAAGCTGGAGTTCAGGATCGCCTCGGGGTAATCGGCGTTGGGCATAAAGTCGGTCCACATGCGCTGGCCCTGGAAGCCCCCCGCAATGGCGTTGCGCCCCAGAGCCTCCTCGTGCCAGCCCAGCGCGTCCAGTTTATCGTTCCCCAGGAGGATGTCCTTGATGATCAGGGTCATCTTGGCGGTGAACTCCCACTGGGCGTCCTTTTCGGCCCGACTCTGTTCGCCCTTGCCCCAGGGGCCGGGGTTGAGGTCCGGGCCCTCCTTGCAGTTCTCCCGAATCCAGGCCAGTTCCCGCTCGTAGTCCCCCTGGTCGAAGATGCCCTTTTCCACCCGGCGGATGATCTCGCTCATATCCACCCATTCGGCGCGGATGTTGAAGTAGTTCTGCATAAGCTGGGGGTCCAGGAAGGAGCCGCCGATGCCCATGGACACGGAGCCGATGCTCACGTAGGCCCGGTTGCGGAGCTGGCCCACCGCTAACGCGCACTGGGCAAAGCGGAGGATCTTCTCCCGTACATCCACAGGGATGCTCCGGTCCGAAGCCTCCTGCACATCCCGCCCGTAGATGGCGAAGGCCGGGAGCCCCCGCTGGGCATGGGCCGCCATTACCGCCGCGAGGTAGACCGCTCCGGGCCGCTCCGTGCCGTTGAAGCCCCAAACCGCCTTGACCGTCAGGGGGTTCAGGTCCATGGTCTCGCTGCCGTAGCACCAGCAGGGGGTTACCGAGAGGGTAGCCGTAACGTTCTCCCGGCCGAACTCCGCCTCGGCGGCCGCAGCCTCCCGGCCCCCGGCGATGGTACTGCCGGCGATAATACACTCGGCAGGGCTGCCGTCGGCATAGAAGCAGTTTTCTTCTATCAGCTT
>JAITON010000218.1 GCA_031289935.1 Treponema sp. | reverse complement strand
CGCAAACTGCGCTATAGTGGCTGGCCCCATCGGGGCCACCCCCATCGGGGGCACTATCTGGCTTTGCCGGATTGCAGCCCCTCTGGGGGCCGGGCCCTGTGGGACCGGGTTTACGCTGCTTTGTTCAAATCTTCGCGCCGTTAGCATGGCTTAAGTGTATACCAGGCTCTGGATTATGTCAAGGGGTTTTGCGAAAAAAAACATCAAAATCTTGAAAAAAACAGAGGACCGGACCATGCTCAGGACCAGAAGGGAGATGGCGTTTGCTTTAAGGCGGCCAGCATGCCCCTTCAGGCTGGCCGCCGCCAGAGCCCGAAGCTCTGGGGGCCCATCGTGCAGAGGCCGCCCGTCGTACTGCCTTCCAGGGAACAATCCCCGATCGCGAATACCAGTTTGCCGCCCCCCTCCGCGCCGCCCGGGAGCCTTATGGTTACCGTTGATCCGCCGGGGTTCAGCCCCAGGACAAAGGCCCCCCGGCGGTAGACCAGGGGCAGTTTCCCTTTTTCCGCATAGAGGATCTCCAGGTTGGGCCTGGAACGCAGGTCTTCTTCGGCATGGCGCAGCCGGAGCAGGGCCTTTACCGTGTTGAGGAGGGAGGCGGGGTCCTTTTCCTGGGCCTCCACCGTGGGCGCGTCCGCCGACGTGTCCACCGGCAGGTAAAGCTGTTTCGTGTCGCCAGAGGAGAAGCCCCGGTTTTTTCCGTTTGTCCACTGCATGGGGGTCCGGGAACCGGTGCGGGTGTAGCCCCCTTCCTTCGATGGGAGAAAGGCCAGATAGCGCATGCCGATTTCATCACCATAGTAGAGGAAGGGCGTTCCCGGCATGGTAAAGAGGAAGCCGTAGGCCACCGCCAACTCCCGCTGGCTTAAAGAGAAGCCCAGCCGGGGCGTGTCGTGGTTGCCGGTAATCATGGCGATATATCCCCTGTCTTTTAGGGTTTTGTACCAGGGCAGGTACTGGTCGAGGAACTTGCAGATGTCCCCGCCGCCGTCCTTCTTGAAGAAGCTTTTGTCTTCCACACCCTGGGCGTTCACCTGGTATTCCCGAAACAGGGAATGGTAGCCGCCGCCGGTATGGTCCAGGAGAAAGTCCATGTGGAAGCCCGCAGGAATCGCCAGGGGCGGGTTGCTCCACTCGGCAACCAGGGCCGCCTCGGGGTAGTCTGCGTCCAGCATGGTCCTGATATTCCGCCAGATAGCGGAGGTGCCGGACTTCTGCTCATCGTCCAGCTTGACCAGGGAATCGGCCATGTCCACCCGGAAGCCATCGCAGCCCAGGTCCAGCCAGAAGCGGATGATGTCCTTGAGGGCCTCCCGTGTGGCGATACAGCCGGGATGCTCCGGGGGAAGCTGCCAGGAAGCGCTGGGCTTGAGGAAGCCATAGTTCAGGGCGGGCTGGCACTTGAAAAAGTTGATGATATAGACCCCGTTCCGCTCCGCCTCGCCGGCCACGAACTTGAGACCTTCGTTGCTCCAGAAGAACCAGCTATCGGTCCAGATGTAGCGGTTGGCAAACTCCTGGGGGGGCGCCGCCTTTTTGCTTTCCAGGAACCAGGGGTGCTCTTCCGAGGTATGGCCCGGAACCAGGTCAAAAAGCACGTGAATGCCCCGTTTATGGGCCTCCGCAAAGAGCCGTTGAGCGTCATCGTTGGTACCGTAGCGGGGGGCAATCTTCCGGTAATCCCGCACATCGTAACCCGCGTCCTTAAAGGGCGAGTCGAAGCAGGGGTTGATCCAGAGGGCGTTACAGCCCAGGTCCCGGATATAATCCAGCTTTTGGATAATCCCCTCAAAGTCCCCGATCCCGTCTCCGTTGGCGTCGTAAAAGGACTGGGGGTAAATCTCGTAAAAAACCGCGTCTTCCAACCATTTGGGCATAAGCGCCTCCTTATCTTAAGAAGCATGATACTGCAAAAAGGGGGTTTTGTCGAGGGTGATCAAAAATCTTTACCCGGGTATTGCGGCCACGGTGACCATGCTGCGCAAGCTTCCCCAAGCCTCCATTTCGAACTATACTGGCCCCATGAGCGACCAAAAGGAGGCGGCCGATACATCCCTGCCTCTCCCTGTTTTTCCTGTTTTTGCGCCCATAGACATTGCTCTACAGGACGAGTGCGAAAAAATCCTGCACAAGGCCTCCGGGGGGATTTCCGAACTGACCTTTGCCGGTCTCTACCTCTTTAGACGGCGCTACAACTACCGGCTGTCGGTTCTTTTGGATTCCGTGGAAAATCCAGAGGTAAAAGGGCGGATTCTTGTGGTCTCCGGCGAATGGGAGGGCAAAAAGTTCTTTATCCTTTCGCCTTCTGCGCCGGGGATCGAAACAATCAAACAGCTTTTTACCACGCATGATTACTGGAAGCTGATACCGGAGTCTGTTATCAATTCCCGCGCGGCCCAATTGAGCGCCGGAGGGATGGTGCTCACCGAAGACCGCGATAACTTTGACTATATCTATACCCGCGAAAGCCTCGCCACGCTGGCCGGCAAAAAACTGCAAAAAAAACGCAACCTGGTAAATGCTTTTAGGAATACCTATGGCGAGACAGAATTGCGCACCCTCGGCAAAGACAATGCCGCTGACGCGATGCGCGTCCTCCTGCGCTGGCAGGCAGATAAGGGGGAGGAAGGCGACTTCGCCGCTGCAAAAGAAGCCCTCGAATTGCAATCGCGGTTAAAGCTGGAAGGAAAAATCCTCTATGTGCGTAATAAACCCATAGCCTATTGTCTGGGCGAAGCCATTGCGGATGGAAGCATGTTCACCGTCCACTTTGAAAAAGGCATAGAAGAATACAAGGGCGTTTACCAGGCAATCAATATGTTCTTTGCCGCATCATTGGACGAAGCCTACACCCACATCAACCGCGAACAGGACCTGGGCGAAGAAGGCATGAGGCAGGCAAAAGAAACCTACCGTCCATGCGGTTTTGTTAAAAAATGGATCGCCAGCAACCCCGCCGGATAGCCCTCAAACCGGCCCCCGGCTCAAAGCCCCTTCTTGCAAAATATGCTTCCCGTTTGGCGCGGGCCCTTGTCGAACTCAGAGGGATCGGATATATTGATACCAGATTTTTCTAAATCTGCCGGGTTGTATTTCCCGGAATCTTACGAATAATGGAAAGAAAGATGATGAAGAAAACCTTACTGCTCATGCTCGTATCTGCGGCCCTCCTCTCCGCCTGTAGTAACAAAACGGAAGGGGCCGCCACAGAGGGAGGGACGGTTACCATTACCGATGCCAGTTATTCCTTTGGCATGTGGTTCGGCAGCGACCTTAAAACCACGGGGCTTAAGTTCGATTATGAGGAAGTCGCCAAGGGTATTCGGGACGTGATGGAGGGCAACGAGACCCGGTTCAGCGATGACGAGGCCTATACCCTGATGCAGACCGCCTACTACGAGGCCCAGGACAAAGTTGCGGCTGAAAATCTAATTAAGGAAGCCGCCTTCCTGGAGGAGAACGGTAAAAAGACGGGGGTTATCACCACCGCAAGCGGGCTCCAGTACGAGGTGGTTACCATGGGCAGCGGCCTCAAACCTAACTATGAGGACACGGTTACCGTAGAATACGAGGGGACCCTCCTGGACGGGACGGTCTTCGACAGCACCTCCCAGGTGGGCTATCCGGCGGAAATCCCCCTGGCCCAGGTGATCCCTGGCTGGGCCGAGGGCGTTCAGCTTATGCCTGTGGGGAGTACCTTTAAGTTCTACATTCCCTCGGCCCTGGCCTACGGTGAACAGGGGGGCGGTACTATTGCGCCCAACTCCATGCTGGTCTTCAGCGTAGAGCTCCTCTCCATCGCCCCGCCCGTGCCCGAAACTTATCTCGATCTTGATGAATGGACCTCCCCAGAGTTCGTCCCTGCGGAGTAAGCCGTTTGTACCGTCCTAAGCGCGTTCCGCCAGGTAGGTCCTGATGATCTCCCCCATGGAGTTCTCGTTTGTCCGGACGATGCCGGTCTCCCGTTCCACGCTTTCCCGGGAATCCGAAGCGTGGGCGGTGTTCTCCATAACATTGCTCCCAAACTCCCGGCGGACCGTGCCGCTGGGGGCCTTAAGGGGGTCGGTGGGGCCCAGCACGTCCCGGATCTTGGCGATGGCATTCTCCCCCTCGTAAATCAGGATGAGGCACATAACGTGTCCCGGGCTGCGGCTTTCCCCGGGGGGACATTCCTCGGGGCGGGTGCCGGACATGTACTTGACGATCCGCCGGAACTGGTCCCGGGCATACTCGGCCCCTACGGTCTCCACGAGCCGCTGCCCTGTCTCGTCGCTTAAGGAGAAGCCCAGTTCCTTTTCCAGAATCTCCCGGGCCTTCTTCCCGAAAACGGGTCCCAGCTTCTTTTGCAGGGCCCCCTCCACCGGGCCGTAGAACTCCAGAGCCTCGGCCAGAGAAAAGCGGTGTACCTTAATGCCCACGATCCGCAGGCCCGTCCGGGAGAACATGTCGATGATGGTCCCCGGCTTGGAAGACGGGTGGTCCCAGTTATCGGGCTTGATAATCACCAGGGTCCGCTCGATTTTTGCCGGATCCGGGTAGCTGATGTTCTGGATGATGCTCTCCTGCCCCTTAAGAAATTGGGCGAAGAAGCTGAGGTCCTCTTCGGCCTCCTCCTGGTTCCGGGGGGTCAGCACTGCGGGCTCAAAGTAGGTTACCGTGCCGGGGTCATCGTGGCTGATGATCAGGTCCGCATAGGTGTCCCGGATCTTCTCCCCCGAAAGGGCGTCAATATCCTGGGACTGGGTTACGTGGAGGATGTGGCCGCAGATATCCACCAGCTTCTCGCAGGGATTTTCCCCCCGGAGCAGCAGCAGCAGGGTCCGATGCCGCCGCCCCCCGGAGGGCCCCAGGTTTTGCGCTACATAGTCTGCCAGCAGCGTCTGGTCGTTGGGAGCGTTGTAGCGCCGGAGCTTGGCGGCGTACTCGGTGGCAAAAACCTGATCCGGGGCGATCATCTGGGCGCCCACCAGTTCCAGGTCCACCCGGGACAAAAGCCGGGAAAGTACCCCCCCGGTACGGCTCTTGGCCACCGTGTAAGGGGTCACCATAACATACGAAAGGGCTTTACTCACGCTATTGCTCCTATTGAAATGAAAAACCGTTATAGCTGTACGTCCGCAGTATGCCTGCGGGGATGGATATCGAACGCAGGGTAAAGTGACCGCTAGAATAATCATAAATTTCGACGTCATACTGGACGTTTTGACCGTTCTGGGGCGAGGACGTGATCAGGAAGGTCCGGTTTGTACCGGGCCCAATATTGATACCGCTGACATAGAATTCCGGGTTGTAGGCGGACCCCCGCAGGTTATAGAGGTAGACCGACCGGATCCGCCTCGCGGCCGAGGTATTGCGGATCTCCAGTTCCGCGGTGTTTCCCGCCCGAATGGAACGGTTCACTGCGGCGGTTTGGTCCCGGTATTCCAGCCGGGTATCGGTGTGGGTAAAGAGCCATTGATTCTGCCCGGCTGCCAGGGAGACCGGATCCGATACAAAAAGATGATTCTTATTATCGAAAAGCCGTATATAGTAGGTCCCCGGCTCGACCAGATAAGTTCTGGCATTCACGCCCAGGGAAGACCGGTCATACCAGATGGGGCTGGACCCGCCGGCATTCCCTGCTATCCTTATTTCATCAATCTGGTAAATATCGGAGCTGTTCTCGATCTTGATGCCCACCATCTTCGGGATTCCTAGGATGATATCCCCCAGAGGCGACGCCAGGCCATCTGCCGAAAGACTGAACGCCAGACGCTGGCCTTCTTCCAGAAGATAGAAGCCGGTTTCGTAGCAATAGCCCCAGGAATCGTAGACCACCAGCCGGTATTTCCCCGGTTCCTGGGAGAAAGATTTGCTGCCCACGGCGCTATGGAAGAAGTCATCGGTCTTTTTGCGGCCCCCTTCGTCATAAATGATGATCCGGGCGGCCTCGTAACCTTCCCGGTCCCGTATCACGATGGTTTGAGAGGGCCCCCAAAAACAACCCGCCAGCAGGACGGTTCCCAGGGCGGTCATCAGGATAAGAAAAAGAATCTGCCGAAACAGACGGGTCATATCGAATTCCTCCAGTGTTACTTGTACTAGCTATAGCATATTGCAACAATCTTTACAATGTATCATAATGAGCGCTAGTTTAAGTTTAGTATATGCTAATGGAGGCAGAGATGAGTATCATTGAATATGTGGAGGCCCGGGAGATTCTGGATTCCCGGGGAAACCCCACGGTAGAAGTTGACGTGGTCCTGGAAGACGGTTCCATGGGCCGGGCGGCGGTGCCCTCGGGGGCGTCCACGGGGGACTACGAGGCGGTGGAGCTGCGGGACGGGGACAAGGACCGCTACCAGGGCAAGGGTGTTCAAAAGGCGGTGACCAACGTGAACGATATCATTGCCCCGGAGATTCAGGGCCAGGACGCCCTGGGGCAGGTGGATATCGACCGGACCATGATCGAACTGGACGGTACCGAGAACAAGGGCAAGCTGGGGGCCAATGCCATTCTGGGCGTGTCCATGGCCACGGCCCGGGCGGCAGCGAGCTTCCTGGACATTCCCCTGTACAAGTACCTGGGGAGCTTCCACACGAAGCTCCTCCCGGTGCCCATGGCCAACATCATCAACGGCGGCAAGCACTCGGACAACAAGATCGACTTCCAGGAATTCATGGTCATGCCCGTGGGGGCCGAAACCATGCGGGAGGCCGTGCGCTGGACCGCCGAGGTCTTCCACAGCCTGAAGAAGCTTCTAAAGGACGCGGGCAAGAATACCGCCGTGGGCGATGAAGGCGGCTTTGCGCCGGATATCGGTAACGAGGAGGCCCTGGAGTACATCGTCAAGGCCATCGAAAAGGCCGGCTACCAGGCGGACGGCGAGCAGTGCGGCATCGCCATGGACTGCGCCAGCTCGGAGCTCTACGGCGAGGGGGAGAAGAAGGGCTACAAGTTCTGGAAGTCCAATCCCGGCAAGCTCTTTACCGCCGACGAGATGATCGCCATGTACACCGATTGGGTCAGGAAGTACCCTATCATCAGCATTGAGGACCCTCTGGATCAGGACGATTGGGACGGCTATGTAAAGATGACCCGCGCCCTGGGCTCCAAGATCCAGATCGTGGGGGACGACTTCTTTGTAACCAACACCAAGCGGCTGGAAAAGGGTATCAATATAGGGGCCTGCAACTCGATCCTCATCAAGCTGAACCAGATCGGCACCCTGACCGAGACCTACGAGGCCGTGGAAATGGCCAAGAAGGCCGGCTACACCGCCGTGGTCTCCCACCGTTCCGGCGAGACCGAGGACAGCTTTATCGCCGACCTGGTGGTGGGCCTGGAAACCGGGCAGATCAAGACCGGCTCCATGAGCCGCACCGACCGCGTCTGTAAGTACAACCAGCTCATGCGTATTGAGGACCAGCTTGAAGGCGTGGGTGAGTACGCCGGGAAAAAGGCCTTCTACAATCTCAAAAAATAACGGCCCATAACGATGATGCGGCCCCCGGGGCTTATCTCCGGGGGCTTTATTGTGGATGGAGGCTTCTTACCGGGAAGCTGCAAACTTATTGCATGATTAATCTTTGAAAATAGCCCCTGTAGCGGCTGAACCCACCTGCCTGGCGTAACGGGCCAGATAGCCCTCCGAGACCTTGGGCGGCAGGGGCTTCCAGGCGGCCTTGCGCCGGGCCAGCCCGGTCTCGTCCAGCTTTACGCTGATGGAGCGCCCGTCAATGTCGATGGCGATGAGGTCGCCCTCCCGCAAAAGCCCGATGGGGCCCCCCTCGGCGGCTTCCGGGGAAACGTGGCCGATGGCCGCGCCCCGGGTCGCCCCGGAGAAACGGCCGTCGGTGATAAGGGCCACCTGGTCGTCCAGACCCATGCCCGCGAGCGCCGCCGTGGGGCCCAGCATTTCCTTCATGCCGGGACCGCCCCGGGGCCCCTCGTAGCGGATGACCACTACGTCCCCGGCCTTGATTTTGCCAGCCATGATAGCCTCAAAGGCCTGGTCTTCCCCCTCGAACACCCGGGCCGGGCCCTCGTGTTTGAGCATGGAGGGGGCTACGGCGCTACGCTTGACCACGCAGCCCTCGGGGGCGATGTTCCCCCGGAGCGCGGCCAGGCCGCCGGTGGCCGAATAGGGGTTCTCGATGGGGCGAATCACCTCGGGGTTACGGTTGACCGCGCCCTTGAGCGCGTCGCCCAGGATGCCGTAGACCGTGGGAGCGCCCTGGTCCAGAAGGCCCTTCCGGGCAAGCTCGGCAAAGACCGCGCTGACGCCGCCGGCGGCGTGCAAATCCTCGACGGCCCAGGGGCCTGCCGGGGCCAGGTGGCAGAGGTTCGGGGTAAGGGCGCTCACCTGGTTCAGGAGTTCAAGGCCGAGCTTAAAGCCCGCCTCGTGGGCAATGGCCGGGAGGTGCAGGGCTGTGTTGGTAGAGCAGCCCAGGGCCATGTCCAGGGCCAGGGCGTTCATAAAGGCCCGGCCGGTCAGAATACTCCGGGGGCGTCTATCCGGCTTCTAGAGGTCCATGATGAGGAGGCCGGTCTTCTTGGCGAGCCTGAGCCGCTCGGCGAAAACCGCCGGGATAGTACCGTTGCCGGGCAGGGCCATCCCCAGAGCCTCGGTAAC
>JAITON010000217.1 GCA_031289935.1 Treponema sp. | reverse complement strand
CATCACCGCCCCGGTCTTGGGGTCCCGCCGCCCCCGGTCCGCAGCGCTGCTCCAGAGGAGCGTCCCCGGGGCGGCCTGCTCCGCCGCCGCCCGCGCTCCGGCCGCCAGGGCCAGCCCTGCCGCCGAGCAGCCGTAGCGCCCGTACCGCCCCCCCGGCAGGGCAAACAGGTCCGAGAGTATCCGTACCGGCAGATCCCCGGCCGTTTGCGGCGGCCCAAGGGCCTTCTCCGGGCCGGCTAAGAGAAAGCTTAAGACCGCCCGCTCCTTGGGGAGGCCCGCGGCGGCGGAAAGCCGGAGCAGTTCCGGCGGGGCGTCTTCGGTGTCAAAGGCGAAGTGGCACCACTTCTGTTTACTCTTTCTGGCGTCCAGACCTTTCCTGGCGTCCAGACCGCCTGGACAGGGGCAGGTCCCGGCATGGGGGCAGGGCGCCAGGGGGAAGCGGCCCTGGTTAATCAGGACGGCCCGGAGCAGGGCGATAAACTCCCCGGCCCGGGGTATCCCCGGTTCCATCACCAGGATAGAGCCTTCGGCCGCCGCCAGGGACAGGAGCCGCCGGGCTTCCCGTTCGATGGTTTCCAGGGGAAGGGTGTATCCCGCAGCGGCCCGGCCCTGGCGGGTATCCAGGTAGCGCTCATTAAACACGTGTAGGGCGCTCACTAAAGCTGCGGGTTTCCCCCGTACTTCCTTCCCGATGGGGCCGCAGATGGTCCTGATAGTCCAGGCTGCGGAAGGGCCGGCCAGGGCTCCAAAAAGCTGCTTCCCTGCGTCCAGGGCCGCTCCGGTGCGATCCAGGCAGCGGAATTCCAGGGGAATAGACCGCAGATCGGGCCGGGCGATCCAGAGGGCTATGGGAAAGGTGAGGGGGCCGGAACCCAGGTCCGTCACCGCATCCCCCGGCTCTAGGCGGAGGGGCAGGTTCGGGAGGAGCCGGGCCAGACGGTAGCTGTTCCAGGGGAGAAAGTACCGTAGATACGCCGAGAGTAGGGGCCGCTGCTCCAGATAACCCGTCTGGCGGTCCCCCCGGCCGCCGGTGAGGAGCCGGGAAAGCTCCGCCACATCCCTTTTCAGGCCGCCCCGAAAGCGGGCCGGTAGGGGGAAGGTCTTGTCGATGAGGGCCGGAAGGGTTTCCAGGGCGCGGCGTGTTTCGGGGTCCAGAGGGCCGAGCAGTGTTTCTGCGGCGGTCATGTCCGCAGTCCCGGTCCGGGCCTCGCTGCCCGGGACTGCGGGTCTTTGCGGGAATTCCGCAGCTCAAGCTCAAGGGGAATCATCGAAAAGCCCAGGTCCCGGCGAATCCGGTTGCGGAGATAGGAAACGTAGGTTTCGGTAACGGCCTGGGGACGGGACACAAAGAGGATAAAGCGCACCGGGTTTTCCGAGGCCTGCACGGCGTACTTTACCTTGAAGCGGGTCTGGGGGCCGCTGGGAGGCGGGGACTCCTGCAGCCATTTTTCCAGAGCATGGTTCAGGGCAGCCGTATCAATATGCAGGTTGAGCTGGCGGTACATGCGCAGGGCTGTTTTTAACAGTTCTTCCAGCCCTTCGCCGGTGGCGGCGCTTACCGGCAGGATGGGGGCGAACTCCATCTGGCCGAACATAAAGTGTATGCGGTCGGAAACCGCAGTAAAGCTGTTTTTTATCTGGGGCATGGTGTCCCATTTATTGAGCGCCATGATGATACCCCGGCCCTTGTCGTGGGCCAGGGCGGCGATCTTCTTGTCCTGGTCCGACAGTCCTTCTACGGCGTCAATCAGGAGGAACACAATATCCGCCTCGTCCATAGCTCTGATGGCCCGGTTCACCGAATAGTATTCTACCCGCTCGTTCACCTTGGTTTTGCGGCGGATCCCCGCAGTGTCAAGAATCAGAAAACTGCGGCCCTTATAGCTGAAGCTGCCCTCCACCACGTCCCGTGTGGTGCCGGGGGTCTCGCTCACAATGGAGGCCTCCGTGGCGGTGAGCCGGTTCGACAGAGTGGACTTGCCCGTGTTGGGCTTCCCCAAGAGGGCTATGCGGATGGGCCGCTCCCCGGCGGGGGCTTCGGATTCTATGGCGGAAAAGTCAAGCCGCCTGATGATGGCCGCTTCCAGATCCGCGATATTATCGCCGTGTTCAGCGCTGATCATGAGCACTTCGTCAAAACCGTAGGCCAGGAGATTCCAGGCCTCGCTTTCCCGCCGGCCCCCTTCGGTCTTGTTCACCACGGCCAGGAGTTTGTCTTGATAGGGCCGCAGAAGGCCGATGAACTCTTCATCTTCAGGCGCCAGTTCCCCGGCCTCGAAGATCAGGACAATGAGGTCTGAGGCCCTGATGGTTTCTAGGGTCCGGGCCACCACGAGATCGTCCAGGGCGTCCCCGGCCTCGGCATTGATCCTGCCCGGCCCCGGCCCGCCCTTGGTACCGGCGGCAGTAGTTCTGCTACGGTCCAGCTTAAAGCCCCCGGTGTCCACGAGCCTGAAGGGTTTCCCGGCGATGAAGGCCTCGGCGGCTACCGGGTCCCGGGTTACGCCCGGCGTGGGGTCCGTGATAGCCCGGCGCCGGTGCAGGAGCCGGTTAAAAAGGGTGGACTTGCCCACGTTGGGCCGTCCCGCCAGAACTACGACCGGGAGATTCCGGTACTTGATTTCGGGGTTGAATTCCATGCTCTGTTTAATCCTCGGTGAAATGCCGGGCCATCCAGGCTCCGGTCAGGGTGGCGGCTTCTTCGGGACGGCTGCATTGCAGGGCCTCCAGAGCCAATTCGCGGCAGTCTTCCATCCGCAGGGCCCGGATCACCTGCTTGACAAAGGGGATAGACCGGGCATTCATGCTGAATTCGTCAAGGCCCAGACCCAACAGTAATGCGGCCGCCTGGGTGTCTCCGGCAAGCTCCCCGCACATGGCCGCTTTGATACCCGCCGCGTGGGCCCCGTCAATCACCTGCCTGAGGAGCCGGAGCATCGCGGGGTGGAAGGGATTGGCCAGGTAGTTCACCTTCTCGTTGCCCCGGTCCACGGCCAGGGTGTATTGGAGGAGATCGTTGGTACCGATGGAGAAAAAGGCCGAGCGCCGGGCCAGGATATCCGCCGTCAGGGCCGCAGAAGGGATCTCGATCATGGCGCCTACCTCAATGCGTTCACGAAAGGGCTGCTGTTTTTCCCGGCATTCCGCCTTGGCCTCTTCAAGACAGGCCAGGGCCGCCTCCAGTTCACCGATCCCGGAAATCATGGGGAACATGATCCGTACATTGCCTTCCATGCTGGCCCGGAGGATTGCCCGGAGCTGGGTCCTGAAGAGTTCCGGTGTAGAAAGGCAGAAGCGTAGGGCCCGCCAGCCCAGGAGGGGGTTTTTTTCTTCGGCCAGGTGGAATTCCGGCAGTATCTTATCGCCCCCCAGGTCCAGGGTACGGATAGTTACCGGCCGCTCCCCCATGGTTTTGAGCACCCGGCTGTAGGCCAGGTACTGGCCCTCCTCCTTGGCCGCCGCGCCGGGGCTTAGGAAGAGGAATTCCGAACGGTAGAGGCCAATCCCCCCGGCGCCGTAGTGCAGGGCCTGATCCGCCTCTTCGGGCATTTCGATGTTGGCCTTGAGGGTGACCCGGAAGCCGTCCAGGGTCTCGGCGGGCAGGTCCCGGGCCGGCAGAAGGCCCTCAATTTTTGTGCGGTAATATCCGGCGTCCTGCCTGTATCGTTCCAGGTTTATGTCGCTGGGGTTGATCCCCACAGAGCCCAGGGAGCCGTTCAACATCAGGATGTCCCCGGTAAGGATCTCCCGGCTGGCCGTGGAAAGCCCCAGCACTGCGGGGATCTCGAAGGCCCGGGCCAGGATTGCCGTGTGGCTCGTGCGGCTCCCCATGTCCATTACAATGCCCTTGACCCGGTCCCGGTTCATGGACAGCAGGTCCGAAGGCAGGAGGTCGCGGGCCACGAGAATCACATCCTCCTCAAGCTCCGCCAGAGAGATCCGCTTAATGGAAAGCAAGATGGAGAGGAGCCGCCGGGAAACGTCGGCAATGTCCACCGCCCGTTCCCGGAAGCTGGCATCCTGGAGGGTCATCATCTTTTGAATCAAGTCGTGGGTAACCTCGTAGACCACCCGCTCGATGTTTTCCAGAGTCTTTTCCAGCCGGGCGCGAATCTCTCCGCGAAACTCCGGATCCTCCAGCATGATGAGATGGGCGTCAAGAATGCCGGCCTGTTCCGCAGACAGATTCCCCCCGGCCCGCTCCTTGAGGGTCCGGATTTCCGCTCCGGCCGCCTCAAAGGCCTCCAAGAGCCGGGTCCATTCCGCCTCAAGCCGGCTCCCGGGGATAGTATACCGGGCAATTTCCGGCAAGCCCTCATCAATATAGAGAAGAGCCGGGCCGGTAACGAGGCCGGGGGACGCAGGAATGCCGGAAAGCTCTTTCATGACTCTGAGCATATCCGAAGGGCCGGAAAATCACAAGGCCCGGGACGGCGCCCATAGCAAACCAGGAGGCATATCATGGCAGGGGCCTTGACAAGAAAGTATAATTTATATATTATATTAGTAATGGTTCCAAATATGAATAATTTTGATAAAACTATTGTCCGGCGGCCCACAACACAGCGCGAGTTGATTTTGAAAGCGGTTTGCGAAGGCGGGCATCCAACCGCACGGGAAATTTTTGATATAGTCTCCCGGTCGAGAAGAATGAGTTTTGGAACGGTATACCGGAATTTGCAGGTTCTTGCTGAGAATGGTGAAATTATCTGCGTTCAAACAGACCAGGATGCGTTGCGTTATGACCGGCGAAGAGACCAGCATCATCATTTTCATTGCCGAAAGTGCGGAAAGGTTCTTGACATTCCGGTTCCGTACAGCAGCAGTATTGACAGGGAAGCAACGGAGAATAGCGCCTTTGTTATCGAATCTCATAGCATAAGGTTTGAAGGTTTGTGTCCTGAATGTGCGGGTAAATGAGGC
>JAITON010000199.1 GCA_031289935.1 Treponema sp. | reverse complement strand
ATAAAGATCCGGTCGGGCCGGTAGACTGGGTCCGCCAGGAGCAGAGAGGCCACAATAAGATACGCAGGGATCAGAAAGGCCAGAATCCCGTAAGAATCGACAAAGAAGCCGCCGGGCCCGCCGGAGAGGCCGGGAAGCCCAAAGAGGGCCCCCGCCACGGAAACCCCCAGGAGAACGCCGCCAATGCCGAGGAGCATGGAGCCCAGGACGGCGGGTATACGGTAAAAATATTTGGGTCGCGGATCACTCATCATCTATATATATCGGCAGCAATTTCTTCCATCGTCATATCATAATACAGATATCCATATACTGCGGCGGCGGTCAGTACCCGTTTGCCGTAGTCCCGGGTCTCGTCCAGTTCCACGGTCTCCAGGAACAGGTCCGCGGGCAGGTCTCCGGCGGCTCTCCGCCAGCGGTCCACCCGGCCCATGCCGCCGTTATAGGCCAGGAGGCTCAGCATCATGTTCTCCATACGGTTTTCCAGATAGCGCAGGTAGACCGCCCCCAGGTGGATGCTCAGCTCCGGGTCCTGGAGGTCGAGCGCCCCGTTGGCGGCATAGTCGGGACCACCCTGCCGGGCGAGCCGTCCGGCCATTTCCAGGGCCGTATCCGGCATGAGCTGGGCCAAGCCTACGGCCCCCGCCCAGGAATTGGCCGCCGCTGCAAAGGCGCTCTCGGTCCGGACCAGCCCGTAAAGAACCGCCGGCGGTATCTCCGCCTCGGCGGCATAGGGTTCTATCAGGTCCCGAAAAGGCCGGGGATGGGCCAGCTCCAGGTCCCGGCGGGTCAGACGGTAAGACTCCCGGCCCATATAGCTAACGGCCAGCCGCAGGGCCTCTTCCCACATTTCCGCCTGGTAATAGGCCTCTGCCACGGCCCGGAGCTCTTCTATAGATAGACGGTCCCGGTATTTGGCCAGATAGGTCCCGGCATGGGCCGCCGCGCCCCACTGAAAGAATCCCAGAAGAAACTCCGTCTCGCCGGCGTGGGGATAGGCCGCCGGGGGATACTCCCCGATTGCGTCGCCGGCCACACCGGCCATAATCCGGTAATAGAGGGCCGCCCCGGATTCTTCCCGGATAACGGCGAAATATTCAGGCTGCCGGGATGGTACGGCCTGGGAGACCCGCCCCAGGATATAGGCGTATTGGGCCCGCGCGGCCCCCCCGGCGTTCCGGGGCAGAAGCCCGTAGACCGCTTCCAGACTATCCCAGTCCCTGGCCGCAGTCAGATAGCGGCAGTACCGGTCCAGCATATCGTCAAAATAAGCGAGGTCCGCCATCCGGGGAATGTAGCGTCCGAGGACCGGGAGGAGCGAGCCCGGATCGGCCAGAAAGCTCACGTTAATAATGTACCATATACAAGCGTCGGATTGGACGGCATCGGGGGCCAGGGCCAGGGCCCGGGTAAAAAGGGATACCGCCCCCTCGGCCCCGGTTTTTGCCCCGTTGATCTGCTGTTGCCGGGCGATCCGGGCGGCGAAATGGAGTAACCGGTAGCGGACTTCCCGGTCCCGAAGAGCTTGCTCTGGGGAATTGGTGATGTTTCCCACGGGACCGGTCCGGGACGCCAGTTCCGCTTCCCAGGCCGTAAAGAGGAGGATCCCCTCATCCCCTGTGGCGGTAAACTGAAAGGCCCGGCCCAGATCGTTTACCAGGTCGGGGTAGGCGCTGAAGAGTTCCGGCCCTTCCTCCAGGGCGGTTCTAAACGCCCCAAGCCCTCCGGCATAGTCCGAGCGGGCTATGGCCAAGCGCCCAAGCAGGGCCGCTTCCCCGGAAGCGCTCAGGATGTCCCGTCCCCCGGAGGCTTCCAGAGCCCAGTTCCAGCTCCCGTCTATGGGATTGGTAAAAAAGTACTCCTCCGCAGCCCGCTCCCGTTCCGCAACCGTTTCCCAGGCTCCGGTTTTCAACCCTGCGGTAAAGCGCAGGGCCTTTTGCCAGGGGTTGTCGGTACCGGAGGGTTCAGTTTTCAGGATATCCCCCGGACGGTCCAGGGCATAGAGGGCTGCGCTCTTAAGGGCCCCGGGGAGGCTGCCCTTCGCCCGGAGGAGCCGGTCCGCCAGGGCTCTGCCGGATCCAGCCGAAAGCAGCCAGGGGATCAGTTTCTCCGATGCCGCTTCCCGGGCCGCCGCCGAGGAGGAGTCCGTGATAACCGCCTCGTAGAGGGCCCTGGCCATGTCCGGGGCCTGGTCCTCCACCAGAAGCCCGGCGTAAAAAAGCGCCAGGGGATGGAGGCGGCCCAATTCCCGGACCTTTGCAGGGTCGCTTTCGATGATAAAGCCTGTCTCGCCCCGTTCCAAAAGACCGGCAGCCTCGTCCGGAGACAAACCTAAGACCCTGCCGTCCGCATCACAGGAGACGAGATGCAGCGCAAACAGGCAGAGAAGCAAAAACCGCCGATAGATAGGCACGCTAATTCCTGGGCGGAATCTGAATGGTAGTTCCCGAGATAATACGGTCCGGATTACGAATATTATTATACCGGGCAATACGGGTATAAAGCCATGGATTGCGATAGAAAGCCTCCGATATATCCCAAAGGGTATCTCCCCAGCGTATTGTGTAGGGGGCCCCTCCGGCGGGAATCACCGCCGGTACCTTGTAAGAGTAGACCGGCGCGTTCCGCCGGGTCCGGGACGCCGGTTCTGCCGGCGCGGGAATAGGCTCTGCCGGGACCGGCGGGGCCTCGATAACCGGCACGTTCGCCGGGACTGCGGGCTCTGGAGCGCGTTCCAGAACGGGCTCAGGGGCCGGTTCCTGAGGCTGTACCAGGACCGCCACCGCCAGATCTTCTGCGGGGACCGGTCCCGGCGGCTCGTACCGCAAAAGAAAGAGCCCGAGGAAGACCACGGCCAGGATGATCACCAGGCCCAGGCCCGCCACGAGCACCGGGATCCAAGGAAAAGCTTTTTTGGGCAGCGCTTCCCCGGTTACCCCGGCCTTCTCGTAGAGTTCCCGGGGCGGGCTTCCCGTCTCCTCAAGCTCAAAATCGGGCAAGCTCCGGGCCCGGCTATCCTCGTCAAAGGTTTTGAGCGCAACACTCAAATAGTGATGCTCCCCGGCGGAATCATCCAAATCAACCGCGTCGGCGGATATCTTGCCCGTAGCATCGGAGCCGATGGTCAGATCCACTTCGCTTTCGCCCCGGGGTCTGGGCCGGATATTGTTCACCACGATACTGCCGATATAGAGGGCATCGGCCATGGTCCGGGTATAACTGCGGTATAAATCAATCTGCACACTCCGCTGACTGTCGTGGACCGTGGTCAAGGTCAGCCGCTTGGTCACCCGGACGTTCTCTTCCAGAATCGCATAGAACTCGCCGTTGGCCAGCTTAATGCCGATAGTTGATGCCATTGCTTACTCCTTACGATCACTTTAATAGGGGGCCGGGGATTTGTCAACTCTCCGCGGCCGCATTCCCTCCCGGGCCCTCAGCAATGCTCACCAGGTCATCGTATGGACTAATTTAGTCCACTATATGATGTATTTACCCCACTATATGGACTGCAATGCAATGCCTTGCGGCCTTGCATTGTCGCACAACGGCCCGGCCCTTACGGGTCCGTTGTGCGGAAACGGCCATGGGGCACGGAATTGGAGTTTCGACTATGCCGAAACTCCCAAGCAATCCCGCAAGCAATCCCGCCGTAGGCGGATTGCCAGGTGGATTGCAGTCCACTATATG
>JAITON010000193.1 GCA_031289935.1 Treponema sp. | reverse complement strand
AATGATAACATACCGGGTACTGTCCCTGGATGAACGGTCGGCAATCTTCCAAAAAGCCCGTGAATTGGAAGAAGCCGGCAAGGAAGAAGAAGCGATGGCAATGAGCAAGACCTGCCCCCTGTCGCCGTACCTGGCGAAGATTGCCAAAGAGAAGGTCGGCGTGGAGTATCTGCGCAATAGCGGCTGGAACCTGGCCGAAGCGGAGGCGGAGTTTGGACCCGGCTGGCTTGACCGATAGAATGTTCAAAGCCGTGGAATTGATAGCCACCGGCCGTGTTGAATTGCGCACCCAGGGTAAGACGGAGAGTGGACGGGTTGACTTTCACGATGGCCTTGCCAAGGCCACGGAGATTTTCACCGAGGCACAGGCCTCCCACGATTCCTACCTCATGCTGTTGGCCGAATATGTCTATGTCGCCCAGGAACTTGCCGGAAGCCGGCCCGAAGAAAAAGAGGCCCGTTCCAGTTGCGAAGCTGCCATGCAGGACTTTGACGATGCGTTCAACTGCCTGAAAATAGTGGAGCAGCCGGCAGTGTATCAGGGTGCGGAGCAATCCCACCTTCACCGCTCCAAGTTCCGCTACAAGGATATGCCTAAGGACGCTTTCCATCTGGCCTATATGGGCCACCGCACCCGCGTGAAGAACAGCCTGCGCAAAATCGGCTTTGACCCCGATGAACAGATTTTACTGGAGTTACGAATGGGCGTGTTCAATACCGCCCAGGACGTGTACCTGGAGAAGCAACAAGCCGCGCTGTCCGCTGCCGCTGTCCCGCATTTATGACAAAACCGGCCTTACCAGCATTGGGTACAATCTGCCCAGTGTGTGTTAGAGAGAACTCGGGCGCCAGTCTTGCATCAGCTCCTGCCGGCCCTTATTGAGCCGGGAGGTCTCTGCGGCAAAGGCCATATAGTGGCTCTCGAAGGCATCCCGGACCACGGCACGGCCTTGTCCCCGGCCCTCGCCCCGGACCATGTGCACAAAGTCGGCCGTCAGGTTGATATCCCCGCCGCCGTGGCCCCCCAGCAGGCGGTCGAGCCTGAAGGTCCTTTCGCTCCCTTTACCGGCTCCCGGAGCATGGTTCCCAGGGGCCGCGAACTGCTTCAGCGTGAGCCGGGCCTCCTCCATATCCCCCCGCAGCTCGCCGTTCGTACCGAAGAGGGTGATGTTCCGGTGAATCTCCATGGAAAAGCCCGTCATGGTAAAGTTAGCCGTAACCCCGTTGGCAAACCTGATGGCCACGGTCTGGTGGTCCACCACGTCGTTGTCGCAGTGGAACACGCAGCGGCCGTAGGGCCCGGTCCTGATGGCGGCGGTACGGGCCTGTAGGGAGAGGTCCGTGGAGATGATGTTCACCGGCCAGTCCGTGCTCTTGCCCAGGTAGATCTTCGCCGCGCTGTAGGGGCAGGCCGTTTCCTGGGGGCAGCCCTCCAGGCAGCGCGCCGGGGCCCCCGCCGGGGCGTTCTCCGCCATAAAGTAGTTGAGGTCCCCATAGGAGGCCAGGGACTCTGCCTGCGCCCCCGCAAGCCAGGCGAGGATGTCCATGTCGTGGCAGCTTTTGGCCAGGATCATGGGCGAAGACTCCGCCAGGTTCCGCCAGTTACCCCGGACAAAGCTGTGGGCCATATGGACATGCCCCACGTTTTCGATGTGGTCAATCCCGATGAGCTTGCCGATGGCCCCTTCATCCAGCAGCTCCTTTATCTTGGAGAAAAAGGGTGTGTACTTGAGTACATAGCCTGTCATAAAAACCTTGTTAAAGCCCGCTGCGGCCTGCTCGATGGACCGGCACTCCTCCACCGTGGGCGCTACAGGTTTCTCGCAGAGGATATGCAGGTTCCGCTCTATGGCCGCCAGGAGGGGCCCCGTGTGCATCCGGTCCTGGGTGGCGATAATCACCGCCTCAATCTCCGGGGGCAGGGCTTTGAAGGCCTCCTCCCAGCCGGCGAAGGCCGCGCTGCCGGGAATCTTGTGCTCCTCCTGGATGCGCCGCCGCTTTAGCTCGTCGGGTTCGGCCACCGCCGCAATCCGCAATTCCCCGGGATGAATCTTCGCATACTGGGCGTAGACAAACGTGCCCCGCCCTCCCGCGCCAAGTAATAAGGCCTTTACCGGTTCCATATAACCCTCCATCTGTAATTTCATGTATCATACCATATAATCCTGTTCACCGCCAGATCCTGTCTTTTTTGGAAAAAACGCTGCTTTTGTAAAGCAGGGGGCATATCAACTCCATTATAGATATGGAGGTTTACTATTATGATGATTTTGAAGCATGGCCGGGTTGCCCCCGGATCTGTCCGGGTGGTCCTTGCGCTGGCGGCGCTGCTCTGCTCCGGCTGCAACGGACTGTCCGGGCCCGCCGGGAAAGAGCCCGCGACCCTCTCCTTGGCCGCCTGGAATATCCAGGCCCTGTTTGACGGGACCGATGACGGAACCGAGTACGGTGAATACCGCCATTCCGCAGGCTGGTCTGCCGAGAAGTACCGGGCCCGGCTCGGGGCCATTGCCCAAGCCCTGGAGGGCGCCGGGGGAAAGGGACCGGATCTGGTGGCCTTTATGGAGCTGGAAAACGCCGGGGTGCTCAAGAGCTTGGCGGAGGATGTTCTGGGGGATCAAGGCTACTATTGGACGGCCTTTGGGAGTAATTCTGAGCTCTCCCTGGGGCTCGGGGTCCTGAGCCGCTACCCCATCAGCCGGACCCTGACCCATTCCATCACCATTAACGGGGAAACGGCCCCCCGGCCGGTATTGGAGGTCTGGATTTCCCCCGACGGAACGGCCGCCGAAGCAAGTTCCCCGGTTGCTGAAGCCCGCCCGCTGGTCCTTTTTGTCTGCCACTGGAAGTCCAAGTTGGGTGGGGAGGATAACACGGAGGGGCTTAGACGGGCGGCGGCACGGGTTGCCGCCCGGCGGCTGG
>JAITON010000072.1 GCA_031289935.1 Treponema sp. | reverse complement strand
ATATATTACCCCCGTTAATCCGGTATTGGCAAAGCAGATTTATCTGGCAAAACCTCCCCCCCCCCCCCCCCCCGTATGACTCTGACGGTACGGTATGGGACTAGGACAGGCTAGCCGAGCGATGTTCCTACCTTTCCGCTATTGCTTTTAGTTCCCCGGCCCTGTCGGTCTTTTCCCAGGAGAATTCCGGCCGGCCAAAGTGGCCGTAGCTCGCGGTCTTCTGGTAGACCGGCCGCCTGAGGTCCAGGGTCTTGATGATCCCTGCGGGAGAGAGGTCGAAAATCTGCTTGACCGCTTCCTCAATACGGCTCTCGGAGACCGCCGCCGTGCCGAAGGTATCTACCATCACCGAAACCGGGAAGGGTACGCCAATGGCATAGGCCAGCTCCAGCTCGCAACGCTTGGCCAGGCCTGCGGCCACGATGTTTTTGGCCACATAACGGGCCATGTAAGCGGCGGAACGGTCCACCTTGGTGGGATCCTTGCCACTGAAGGCCCCGCCGCCGTGCCGGCCCATGCCGCCGTAGGTATCCACGATGATCTTCCGGCCCGTGAGCCCTGTGTCGCCAAAGGGACCGCCCACCACGAAGCGGCCCGTGGGGTTGATAAAGTACTTGGTCGTCTTGTCCAGAAGCCCCGTGGGCTCCAGCACCGGCTTGATGATCCGGCTTATTACTGTGTCCTTGATCTCGTTGTAGGAAACATGGTCATCATGCTGATGGGATACCACCACCGTATCAATGCGTAGGGGCTTCTGGCCCTCGTATTCCACGGTAACCTGGCTCTTGGCATCAGGAAGCAGCCACTTGATGGAACCGTTCTTCCGTAACACCGTAGCGTTGAGCAGGATCTTGTGGGCCAGGGTGATGGGCAGGGGCATCAGCTCCGGGGTCTCGTCGCAGGCAAAACCGAACATCATGCCCTGGTCGCCGGCCCCCTGCTGGCCTTTGAACTCCTCAAGCCCAACGCCGGAAACCCCCTGGCTGATGTCCGGGGACTGATTGTGGATAATGTTCAGAACCGCCATGGACTCGTAATCCAGGCCGTAGGCCGGGTCCGTGTAACCTACTTCCCTGACCACGTTGCGGACCACATCCTGAACGTCCACATAGGTCTTGGTGGTGATCTCTCCGCCCACCAGCACCAGGGCCGCAGAGGCAAAGCTCTCGCAAGCCACCCGGCTCTGGGGATCGTCGGTCAGACAGGCGTCCAGCACCGCATCGGAAATCTGATCGCATAGTTTATCGGGATGCCCCTCTCCCACCGATTCTGAGGTAAAGAAAAAATGCCGCTGTTCCATAGCAACTCCTTAAGTATGATAAGACATAAACATTCTAGTGTACCCCATCAATCTGGTCAACCAGGCCATTGTACAATGAAATAGCTCAGGAGACGGCGGTCTCCAGGGCCGTTTCCATCATCCGGGTAAAACCGGTCTGGCGTTCCTCGGCGCTGATTACCTCACGGCTCACCATGCTGTCGGAGACGGTCAGGATACCCAGGGCTTCCCGGTCGTATTTTGCCGCCAGGGTGTAAAGTTCGGTGCACTCCATTTCCACGGCCAGACAGCCCCACTTGGCCCAGAGCCGCCATTCCTCACGCTCCTCGGTGTAGAATATGTCCGAGGAGACCACCGGCCCTGCCAGGGGCTTCCAACCCCGCCCGCTGGCGTAATCGTAGGCAAATTTGAGCAGACTGAAGCTGGCTGCGGGGGCAAGATAGCGTCCTACGCCCAGTCGGATGGTATTGGCCCCGCTGTCCGTCGAAGCCGACATGGCCAGGATCAGGTCCCGAAGCCCGATATGTTCCTGAAGCGCACCGGCGGTACCGATGCGAATGGCCCGCCTGACCTCGTAATCCCGGAAAAGCTCGTTTACATAGATGGATATGGAGGGGATTCCCATCCCCGTGCCCTGAACCGAGATTTTTTTACCTTTATAAAGACCTGTAAAGCCCAGCATATTCCGGACATCGGTATAGCAGACGGCCTTTTCCAGGTAATTTTCTGCGATAAATTTGGCCCGTAAAGGGTCGCCGGGCAGTAGAACGGTCCCGGCAATCTCCCCAGGTTTTGCCGCGATATGAATCGACATGCGATTTCCTCCATAACAAGTCAGCATATCGTTTTTTTCGTAAAAAGCAAAGGGTAAAAAGATTTTCCTTGACTTTTGTTTTTCGATGGCGTATACTAAGAATATCATGAATCTTAAAACTATATTAACCAAGGAGACTATCAATCTCCACCTCAAGGGGACCACTAAGGAAGCCATCATCAATGAGCTTCTTGATATTCTGGTGGCCGCGAATAAAATCCAGGACCGGGAGGCCGCGCTGGCGGCGGTCATGGACCGGGAAGAGAAGATGTCCACCGGTATGAAGCATGGTATTGCCATTCCCCACGGAAAGAGCGCCACCATCCGCGACCTGGTAGCCTGTATTGGCATATCCGACGAGGCTGTGGACTTTGAAGCCCTGGACCATGAGCCCTGCCGAATCTTTATCTTGACCCTTTCCCCCCTGGAGAAAACCGGACCCCACCTACAGTTCCTGGCGGAAATCAGCCTGCTTTTTAAGAGCACGGAAAAACGGGCGGAAATCCTCAATGCCGCGAGTTCCGAGGATATTATGCGGATTCTGGCCGAAAAGTCCGCAGAGAGCAGGAGACTATGAAAAAGGCAAGCTTTATACTCTGTGTACTGCTTTGTGCGGTATTAAGCGCCTGTCAAAGCTTTTCCACAGGGGTCGGGAGAACCTGGACAAAGGGCCAATTGCAGGACCTTTACATGACCTATCTCGGAGATAACGGCTATTCCCCCAGCATAAATAGTGATGGCGATATTCTGTTCCATTATGATGATGGAAATTACTATATTTTTATCGAAGAGGATGATCCGGGGTTCTTCTGGGTGGTGTATCCGAACTTCTGGCCCATTGAGTCCGACTTTGAACGCGCCAAGGTTGCAGCGGCGGCATCCTATGCCTCCCGGATGACAAAAGTCGCCAAGGTCTATATTTCGGGCAGCAATAACAACAATACCAGCATTAGCGTGGAGATCCTCTTAAGGACCCCCGAGGATTTTAAGCTTTTCTTCAACCGGATCCTGTCTATCATAGCATCGGCCCGCAACCACTTTGTTCAGCAAATGAACCGATAAAAATTTTTATGCCGGGTTTTGAAAAAATCGCATTAAATGATGAAGTCTTTCAGGCCTGTACCCTGGCAGGCGGGGAATTGGGAGCTGAGACGGGGCCTGACTTTGCCGGGTGTCTAAGGAAACGGCTCCAAGAGGTGAATCCGGCTATCCCAGTACTGGTTCGGGATTGGAGGGCTTGACGTGGGCGAGACCGCCTGGACGGCCCTTCGGGAGGGTTACACGGTCCCGGTTCGGGATATTCTCTGGGGGCACATCTACCTGAAACCGGCCATGGCGGCTCTGACGGAGACGGTGGCCTTTATGCGTCTCTACCGGATCCTGCAACTAGGGCCGGCCTACCGGGTCTACCCGGGGGCCACCCATACCCGGGCCGCTCATTCCCTGGGGGTCTATCATCTGGGCAGGCGGCTTCTATTGAGCCTGGCGGAACAGGGGGCCGAGGCCTGGATCAGCCCCCAGGGAGTGCGCTCCTTTCTTTGCGCCTGCCTGCTCCACGATCTAGGACACTTTCCCTATACCCATTCCCTCAAGGAGCTGCCCCTCCGTTCCCACGAGGACCTGACCGCAGAATTGATCCGGGCTGAACCCCTACGGAGCCTCCTGGGGGCGGCCGGAGCGGACCCGGACCTGACGGCGGCCATCGTGGAAACGGCGCCGGGAAGGTGGTCTGGCGCTGAGCTGGCCTTTTACCGGCGGCTTCTCTCCGGCTGTATGGACCCCGATAAACTGGACTATCTGAACCGGGACGCCCGTTGCTGCGGGGTCCCCTACGGGGTCCAGGACGTGGACTATATCGTGAGCCGGCTCCACCCGCAGCCGGAACGGGGGGTGGACATTGATTCCCGGGGGATTCCCAGCGTGGAATCTATCCTCTTTGCCAAGTACCTGATGTACCGGACGGTATACTGGCACCGGGATGTCCGCTCCGCCACAGCGATGGTCAAAAAGGCGATTCTGGGAGGGCTGGACGCAGGGGTTCTGGCCCCGGAGGAGCTCTACGGCCTGGACGATCAGGGGCTCTTTGCCCTGTTGGCAGACTGTCGAGGGCGTACACCGGGGAACCGGGCCCTTTTCGATCTGGCGGCCCGGGTCCGGGAGGGCCCCCTCCACCGCTCGGTGGCGGAAATCCCCTACGATCCCGCCTGGCATGGCCCCCTGACCGGTCTCCGGGAGCGGGCCCGGGCCGAAGAGGCCCTGGCGGAGGATCTTGGACGGGCGGCGGGCTGCCGGATCGCACCGGGGGAGCTCATCATCGACCTGCCGGAGCCCGTTTCCTTCGAAACGAATCTCTTTATCTCCGACGAAGGCTTGCCCTTCCCCGGAGAAACCGGCGTATTTAAGACGGACGTGGTAGAGGGTCTGGTAAAACAGGTAAGGATTATCAGAATTCTGCTAGACCCAATCCTCGAAAACAAGGTACAATGTGCTGGAAAGGGGGGTATATGTATAGGGAAATTCACAATACCGCCGAAGACATGGTCTTTGCCCAGGTAACGGAGACATACGCCGCCCTGGAAGAGCAGGGCAGCGATATCTGCGCCTGCCGCCAGTGCCGCCTGGATACAGCCTGTTATGTCCTGAACCGCATGGCTCCCCGGTATATCCTGTCCAACCGGGGAGTTGCCCGGATTGAGCGCCAGGCCCGCGAACACCAGCAGACCAGGGCGGATATTGCCGCCCTGATCCACGAGGGGATTAAACGGGTTAGCCACAACCGGCGGCCCACTGCGGACCATATTGACGGGGACCTTCAGCGCCCCGATTCCCGGCCGGTCTTTAACATTCCCACTATTGTGGGGAGGCTCTTTAACGGCCTCAACTTTGAGCCCCTTTCCGGGGTCCGGGTGACCCTCTACCGGGAAGGCGCCCCGGTAACCATGAAGGACTCCAACTGGCAGAACCCCTACGATTTAGTCCCCAGTATCCAGGGAACCTATACCTTCTGGCCGGCTTCGGTCTCTGCGAATACCGCCGGTATCCATAGGGTGTTTGAATTTTCCGTCAAAATTGAGGCCCCGGATTTTGAGCCCTTGGATCACTTTTTTAGTATTCCGGTGGCCAGCGACCTGCAGCCCGCCCCCTCTTTCTCCATGGACCGGACCTTCAAGCTGCCCGACCTGTACCTCTTCCCCCCCGGTGAGGCGGAGCAGAACGATAATTCGGAGAGGGGGGAGTTGAACCCCCGATTATCAGTTCCCAAAACTGACGGCTTAACCACTGGCCCACTCTCCGGCGGCCTGTCCAGCATATCGGTTGGCCGCCGGGCTGTCAACTATTAGACCAGGGCGTACGCCCCCAAGGGCGGCGCTATTTGCCCATAAGCTGGGTAATGGTCTGGGTATCCAGGCCGGTGATTTCACTGATGACCGTAAGCGGCAAACCTTTGTCGAGGGCCTTGCGGGC
>JAITON010000167.1 GCA_031289935.1 Treponema sp. | reverse complement strand
ATGGCCTTGACTTTTTTGCGGGGAAACAGTACCGTCCTATATATTTTGGGGCCCATAGCTCAGTTGGTTAGAGCTGCGGACTCATAATCCGTAGGTCCCTGGTTCAAGTCCAGGTGGGCCCAAAAATAGATTTCCAAGGAGGGCTTAGTCTATGGAACGGGAAGTCGATGTGTTGGTGGCTGGGGCCTGTACGGCAGGCCTGTATTTTGCGGGGCTCATGGCCAAACAGGGTTACCGGGTGCTGGTCTGCGACCGGAGTTCCGAGGCCGATCTGGGGAAGCGCTACGATATCATCCATATTGCCCAGGGGTCCTTTGCCCAGTTTGGAATCCCCGAGCCCGGGCCAGGGGATCCGGACTATGTGCAGGCCTTCCACCAGAGCCTCCAGAGATCCGCCCTGGACAAGTGGCCCAAAAACAACTACCACGATGTGCTGGTACTCCGCCGGGCGCCCCTGATGAAACGGCTTTCCGCCTGGGTCCGGGAGCAGGGGGCGGAAATCCTTTTCGATACCGACTATATAAGCCCCGAATTTGACGATAGGGGCCGTCTGGCGGGGGCCCTGGTCCGCCAAGGGGGGCAGGATATCAAGATAAAGACCCGGCTCACGGCGGACGCCACGGGGATTGGGGCGGCGGTACGGACCAAACTCCCCCAGGATTATGGGGTGGAGAACTTTGTTACCGGCCCCCGGGATCAGTTCTACGTGGTGCTCCGTTATGTAAGGCTCCAGCGCCCCGAAGAGGATAAGGTAGAGCTCACCTGTTCCTGGCCCTATTACAAGACCTGGATAGCCCCCCAGCTTGTGCCCGGCGGGGCGATTCTCGGGGTGGGGGCCAACCTCTCCTTCGATTACGCCAATCGCTGCTGGGAACGGTTTGCCAGCCGGCTCAAGCTGCCGGAATATACTTTCCAGTACCTGGAGCAGAGCAGCACCCCCTATAGGCGGCCGCCCTACAGCTTTGTTTCCTGCGGTTTCGTGGCCCTGGGGGACGCGGCCTGCATCACCAACCCCTGGTCGGGCGAGGGGGTGCCTTACGCCTGGCTCCTCTGTTCCATCGCTGCCGAGGTCTTTGGCAGGGTGATGAAGGACGGAGCCTTCCCGGTTAAGGAATCGGTCTGGGAGCTGAACCGCCGCTATCAACAGGCGCAGGGGGCCCTTTTTGCCCAGAACTTGGCCATGCTCTCCGGGGCCGTTAAGTGCAGCCCTGAGGAAAACGACTACGAGTTCAAGCACAGCATCATCTTTGAAGACGACGCCGATAAGGGCAAGGGAAACATGGTCCTAAAGCTCCTGGGGGGCCTCCTCTCGGGGGGGATCTCCTTTAAATCCCTGAGCGACCTCGCGGGGGCGGCAGGTATCGGCGGTAAAATATACAAACACTATATGGCCTTCCCGGACAAGCCGGAAGGTTTTGCTGAGTGGGTCCGGGAGGCCGAAGCGCTCTGGTCCAAGGCCGATAACATGGCGGATCTGGCCGACCGGGACCTGGCGGCAATGACGGCCGCATCAATTCCCGGCTAATTTTTATGACCGGGGTAGGTCTTCTCCAGATGATCGTTGGTAGTCTTGAGACGCCGGGAGAGATTATCGATGACCAGGCGGTCTGTGGCGGGATTGGTCCTAAGGATTTCCTCGAAGAGTTCCGGGGGCAGGACCAGGGTGGAGATATCCGTTCGGGCGATTATCGTAGCCGTCCGGGTCTCCCCCAGCAGATAGGCCATTTCGCCGAAGATTTCCCCGGGATGGAAAACGGACGGCTCCTGCGGCCCCAATCTCAGCTCCGCCTCGCCTGAAACGAGAAAGTAGATATCCCGGCTATCATCGCCCTGATTGAAGACGGTCTCCCCGGCCGGGTATGAACGGAGGTACTTCCGCAGCTTGCCCTTGGTGTAGGAAAAAAGCCTCCGTTCCAGGCTTGAGGAACGGGGACCCTCAATCCAGGTACGATGGAGCCGTGAAAAGAGGACCGAATCAAAGGAATCGATCACTGCGGCCATCTGGGCCCCGAAAAAATAGCAGTTAAAGAAGAAATAGACGTTCACCAGGAGGATAACCAGGCTCCCCAGGGCGCCGTAGATAAAGTTATACCGGGCTTGGTTGAGCACAAGGCCCAAAACCTGGGAGAAAAGCGCAAAGGGAATGATGCAGCAGAAGGTCCCCCGCAGGGCCGAAAGGCCCCGGGGCGGGTTCGCGGGCACGAACCTGTAGGTGCCGAAACAGACCAGGCCGAGCCCTCCCAGGGGAATAATTCGGGAGAACAGAAGGGAATTCCCGTAATGCCCCAGAAGCCCCCAGAGACCCGCAGCCCGGAGGAGCGCCAGAACGGACCGGGATAAAAGCACCATAACCGCAATCATCAGTATGACCAGGAGCTCAATACCGATGATGATGAAGTTCTCCATGATGGGGTTCCTCGTCCTGGGCCCGTTAAAGATGATCTTGAGACCTCGGAGGATTGCCAGCGCGAATACCCTGCCCGCCCAGATGATGCCCACTGCGGAAAAGAGTCCGGGAACGCCGGATCGGGTCAGATCCAGGAGCTTTTCCACGGAGTCCTCTTCGTGAAAAAGATTCCCCAGAAAGCTAAACTCCGACAATAAAGCGGCGATCGCCTGGGGCGAGGACTGGAAGGCCGTGACCACAAAGAAGGAGACGATCATCAGAGCAGGGGCTGCGGAGAGGAGAAAGCCATAGGCCCCGGCGGCGGCGTGGTTCCCCAGGCTGTTCTGCATGAAGAATTCCATGCTGATGACCAGGCGTTGCGCCAGGCTGCGGAAAAACACACCCACCCGCTGCATCAATTTTCCTGGATGGCGGCTTTTTTATCAGCCATATCCTGCATCATCTCCTTGCGGTAGAACTTCATGGCGATAAGGGATGCAAGGCGCTCTTTCATGTTTGGCCTCCCTGTGATACTGTCTAAAAGATAGTATATACAAAATGGAATTTTTCTTTAAGCGCTTCGCGCTTAAAGTTCGATTAACGTTTGCGGCATCCGCCGCACGAAATGGAGTTTTTCTTTAAGCGCTTCGCGATTAAAGTTCGATTAATATATGCGGCATAGCACTGCATTAATACGGAGGTTTCAGATGAAGTATCTTTCGCGGATAATCGTTTATAGTACGGTTCCCTTTATCGCCCTTTACCACCTCTTTACCAAGGCGGCGGCCTACAGGGGTTCCTGCAAAAAGCCCTACCGCTGGTATCGGCTCAGGCTGGAGGGCTGCAAATCATCCGACGGTACAGCCTACTACGCCTATTATAAAAAGGGATCGGTCAACAAGCTGGTGGTCTATTTTTCCGGGGGCGGGGCATCCTGGAAAGAGGAAACAGCGGCCCGGCCCAATACCCTGGGGCGGTTCCTCGCAGGGGACGAGGCCTACTACTTCCCCCGGGCAGCCTCTTACATGGAGCTTGCCTTTACGGGAATCATGTCGAAAAACGACCCCCGGAACCCCTTTAACGACTGGAATTACATTTATCTCCCCTACGCTACCGGGGATTTCCACAGCGGCAACAACGACTATCCCTACACCGGCCTGGACGGGAAGCCCCATATCCTCTACCACCAGGGCGCCGAAAATCTGCGCCGGAGCCTGGAGGCCGCCCCCCGGGATTTCCGGCATCCCGAGGCCCTGCTGGTGGCCGGGGAAAGCGCCGGCGCCTTTGGGGCAGTGGCCAACGCGGATATAGTGGCCGCAGCCTTCCCGGAATGCCGGGACCTGACGGTCTACTCCGACGGCTCCCAGGTGCAGTACCTGGACTGGAAGGCTATCTTTCGGGATATCTGGAAGACCGATCCGGGCCTCTACGCGTGCCTGGGGGACGATGGCCAGCTTATTCGGGACTGGTTTATCCGCCTCAGCAAGCGGCTCCCCGGAGCGGTCCTGCTCCACTCCAACTCCGCCTTTGACGAGACCCTGGCCCAGTATCAGTACAAGATGAACCACGACGTATTTGCCCTTAATGCCGAAGCCCTGGCGGAATTCCACCGGGGGCTTGCCCAGGTAACGCCCGAAATCAAGGCGGCGGTCCCTCATTACTACTATTACATAGCTAACCACGCCAAGGATCCGGCCACAGGCAAGACCGCCCATACCAGCTCCCGCTTGCCTAAGCGCTTCTACGAGGACCGGGTTGAGGGCATCAGCGTGGCGGAATGGCTCAGGGCGGCGGTTATCGCTAAGCGGTACCAGGATGTGGGCACGGAACTGCTCGAACAGGCTGAAACGTAAGCGCGGGCGCTACAAACGTGAACGCATTTTGCCCGCAAAATAACTTTGAGGGATATCCCGCAAACTTTGGCGGACGGCAAAATAACTTTGAGGGATATCCCCCAAGCTTTGCGGGAAGGCAAAGCAGCGCTGCGAACCAGAGGTTTGCCCGGCGCCCGCCCGGTTTGATGCTGCTTTTTCCGGTTTCGCCCCTAGCGTAGTATACAAACTGATTGAAATAGGGTATAATACCATTAAGGAGATTTAGAATGAAAAAAGCTGTTGCTAGTATGTTCAGCATCCTGGTCCTTTTCGCGTTGGGTCTTGGGATTGTCTCATGCGCCACCGCCCCTGCCGGGCCCTCCAGCCCTTACGGCCACGCCTCGGGCACGGCCCAGGGTCAGGCCCCCGGGATCTTCGGCGCCGTGGTTACCGTTACCGTTACCCTGACGGACGGCAAGATCACGGAGATCCTGGTGGATGATTCCACCCAGACTCCGAGTATCGGGAACCAGGCCGCGCCCATTATGGTGCCGAAGATGGTGGAAGCCAATTCCCCCGAGGTGGATACGGTTGCCAGCGCCACCGTAACCTCCCAGGCGATTATTGATGCGGTCAAGGCCGCCATCGGCCAGATTCTCGCCAATCAGTAGGGTCCTGGGCTGGACCGATTGTACCCCCGGCAAAACCGGGGGTATTTGTTTTTTATTCCTTTGGGAAGGAGAAAATGATGAACCGTTTGAACCTTGAAGGTAACTGGACCCTGCGGGAAGCGGGAGGCAAAATTTCCGTGCCCGGCCATCTCCCGGGCTCCAACTACCTGGACCTCATGGCGGCCGGGGTGATCGCCGATCCCTTCTGGGGGAATAACGAAACCGGGGCCTCCGGGGTCGCAAAACAGGACTACGAGTACTTCCGTTCCTTCGATCTTCCCCAAGAATTCCTGGAACGGGAACACCTGGACCTGGTCGTCTCCGGCCTGGATACCCTGGCGGAGATCCGGGTGAACAATACCAAGGCGGCCGAGGTCAATAACTGCTTCCGGACCTGGCGAATCTCCCTCCAGGGCCTGGTCCGGGGAAAGGACAACCGGCTTTCGATCCTCTTTAAGGCGCCCTTTGAGTATATCCGGGCGAGGCAGGCCGCAAACCCTATGGTTTCCGCCGGTATGGGCGTCAAGGGGGTGGCCCATATCAGAAAGGTCCAGTGCCACTTTGGCTGGGACTGGGGCCCGAACCTGCCCCCGGCAGGCGTCTTCGGGGAGATCGCTCTGGAGGCTTGGGACCAGCGTATCGCTGCCATGGAAGTCCTACAGCGTCACCAGAACGGGGCGGTGCATCTCTCGGTAAGCGCGCGCATCCTGGGCGATGCCACGATAGGCGGTAGCTCCGGCCTGAGGGCCCGCTGCGTTCTCACGACGCCGGGAGGGGGGCGCCAGGAATACAGCCCTGCCGCCGGTTCCCCGTTCCCCGGTTTTTCCTTCGAGATTCCCCTGGAAAATCCCCGGCTCTGGTGGCCCAACGGCCTGGGGGAACAGAACCTCTACAAGGCCGTGGTGGAACTGGCGGCCCCAGACGGTACGGTTATTGATACCTGCGAGAAGACCATCGGTTTAAGGACGCTGGAACTGGACAGGTCCCCCGGCCATGGCGGGGAGCTCTTCCGCTTTGTGGTAAACGGGGCGCCGGTCTTTGCCCGGGGGGCCGATTGGATTCCCAGCGACAGCTTTGTAACCCGTACCACGGCCGAGGACCTTCGCTTCTATATAGAATCCGCCAAATTCGCCAACATGAACATGCTCCGGGTCTGGGGGGGCGGCCACTACGAGTCCGATGCCTTTTACGAGCTCTGCGACAAGAACGGGATCATGGTCTGGCAGGACTTCTGCTTTGCCTGCAGCTCCTATCCCTTTGACGAAGCGGAATTCGTGGAGAACGTCCACCAGGAGGTGATCGACAACGTAGGCCGCCTGCGGCATCATCCGAGCCTGGTACTCTGGAGCGGCAACAACGAGAACGAGGTTTTTGGGCGGCTCTGGAAACGGAACAAGGGGCTCTACTCAAGCAATACCCGGTTTTACTACCGCACCCTCCCCTCCTGGCTTGAGGAACTGGACACGGAAAGGCCCTATTGGCCCGGCTCCCCCTCATCGGGAGCGGAGGACCGGAAGCCCAACGACCTGCGCTACGGGGACAGCCACCTCTGGCAGGTATGGCACGGGCTCCAGCCCATTGAGGCCTTCCGCAAAATGCCCACCCGGTTCTGTTCCGAGTTCGGCCTGGAGTCCTTCCCCTCCATGCGGGCGGTACGGTCTTATACCAACCAGGCGGAACCGAAGATCAGCGACCCGGTGATGATGATCCATCAGAAATCCGCCGGGGGGAATCAGAAGATCCTTTTCTATTTGTTGGCTCAATACCGGGCCCCGGCAAAATTCAAGGATATGGTCTATCTTTCCCAGTTGGTCCAGTCCGCAGCCATGCGCTTTGCCACGGACCAGTGGCGCCGGAACATGGACCAGTGCGGCGGGGCGCTCTACTGGCAGTACAACGACTGCTGGCCCGTGGCATCCTGGGCGGGGATCGACTACCGGAAGCAGTACAAGGCCCTGCACTACCATGCCCGGCACTTTAACAAGCCCCTCTGCCTTTCCAACGATTACTTCAAGGATCGCGCCGAGATATACCTGGCCAACGACCTGCCCCGGAACTTTAAGGGGAGTGTTGCCTGGAGCTTCCGGGACTTTAAGGGGGCCCGTATCGCCGGGGGGAATGAGCAGCTTGATCTGCCGGGGGTATCGGCCCGTAAGATCCTGAGCCTGGACTACGCCGGCCTGCTTGGCGGCCGGGATATCCGGGAGGCGGCCCTCACGGTGGAAGTTCAGGACAGGGCCGGGGCCCCGGTGGATACCAAGCGCTGGCTCCTGGTGCCGGATAAATTTGCCCGGCTCCCCAGGCCGGTTCTCCAGGCAAGCTGCGAGATCCGCCGCTGGCAGGCGGCAATCACCCTCAAGGCCAATGCCTATGCCCGCTACGTGTATGCCGAAATCGACGGGCTGGAGGCGCCCCTCTCGGACAACTTCTTCGATATCAACGGCGGGGAGGAGTACACGGTTACCGTCCCCCTAATCGGGGAAGCCGCAGGGCTTTCCGGGGAAGATATCCTCCAGCGGCTCAGGCTGCGGAGCCTGGCGGAGGTAGAGCCCAGGAACCATCTGGCGGTGGACTATATACGGCGCTTCCTGATGCGCTTTCTGCCCATCAACTTTATCACCTGGCTGGCCTTCAAGTTCATGTAGCCTGCATGATGGTCCATCATCTTACGTATGTCGGTCCATCATCTTACCGCATGATGGTCCATCATCTTACGTATGGTAGTCCATCATCTTGCCGCATGATGGCCCATCATCTTACGTATGTTGGTCCATCATCTTGCCGGATGAAGCGCATCATCCTGCCGCATGATGGTCCATCATCTTACCGGATGAAGGCCCGGCAGGGGCGGTTCAGAGTACCTGTACCGGCGTGGCGTAGGTAAAACTGCGGGCTTCTTTGACAAACTGCCCTTTCCTGCCCGTGGTCTGGGTGGCCAGGCGCACCGTCCACTCGCCGGGGGTTACCGCGGCGGGGAGCGCGAACTGGACCTGGCCCGGCGTATTCGGCGAGAACTTCCCGGCGGGGATGTGTATGGCGCTTCCGCCACCGGTACCGCCAGCGGGGCCGCCGGCCAGGGGGGTAAAGAAAACGCCGATATCCGCAGTCTGGTCCCCTTCGACGGCCACGTTGAGGCCGTGAATCACCACCATATCGCCCGCATTTACCGTGTCGGGGGTCCCCACGGTGGGGTTTGTAACGCTCTGGATGACGGGCGCGCCGCTGGACACGCTCTCGTGGATGGCTACCTGGAGGCGCTCTACCATGTCCCGGGAGTTCTTGCCCAGGTTAAAGTTCACCTTTACCGTAACCTC
>JAITON010000142.1 GCA_031289935.1 Treponema sp. | reverse complement strand
CAGGCCCGGACCAGCGGGCTATTCTTCGTGTGTTATGAAAGCGTTTAAGGGTGCGTATACCGCCTGGAGTGTGTTATGAAAGCGTTCAAAGGCGCGTATACCGCCTGGAGTGTGTTATGAAAGCGTTTAAGGGCGCGTATACCGCGCTGATTACCCCTATGCTGGCTGACGGAACTATCGACTGGGAGGGCTGGCGGCGTCTTATCAACTTCCAGATTGACCAGGGCATTGACGGCCTCGTGCCCCTGGGGACCACCGGCGAGAACCCTACCCTGGACGAAGACGAGGAGGACCGCCTCATCGCCATACTCATGGAGGAGACCCGGGGACGGGCGCCGGTGATCATCGGCACGGGGTCCAACGACACGAGGCACGCGGTGGCCTATACGCGCCGGGCCAGGGAGGCCGGGGCCGATGCCGCCCTGGTGGTAACTCCTTACTACAACAAACCCAACGACTCGGGGCTGATCGGCCACTTCCGGGCGGTGGCTGCGGTGGGGCTCCCGGTGATCATCTACAATATCGCCTCCCGGACCGGGCGGAACATTCCCACGGGTCTGATGGAGCAGCTCGCGGAGATTCCCGGTATCCTGGGGGTCAAGGAGGCCTCGGGGGATATCAACCAGATGGCCGAGGTGATCCAACGGATCGCCATACCGCGCCGGGGGCCGGGGGCCGGGCCCTTCTGGGTGCTGAGCGGGGATGACGGTCTCTGTCTGCCCCTCATGGCCCTGGGAGGCGACGGGCTGATCTCGGTGATCTCCAACCTGCTGCCCGGCAAGGTGGCGGCCCTGACCAGGGCCTGCGCGGCGGGGAACTTCGAGGAGGCCCGGCGGATACACTACGAGCTCCTGCCCCTGGTTAAGGCGGTCTTTATCGAGACAAACCCGGCGCCCATCAAACGGGCCATGAGCCTGGCAGGGCTCCCCGGCGGGCCGGCGCGGCTCCCCCTGGGGCCTATCTCCCCGGCAAGCGAAGCGGCGCTCAGGGCCGCTATGACCGGGCTGGGCATCAAGCTAATCTAAGGAGGCCATAATGACCAAGATACCGGTGGGCGTATTGGGCGCCACGGGCATGGTGGGGCAGCAGTACATCGCCCTCCTGGCGGATCATCCCTGGTTCGAGCTACGGTACGTGGCGGCCTCCCCCCGGAGCGCGGGGAAACGCTACGCCGAGGCGGTGGCGGGCCGCTGGAACGCGACGGTGAAGAACATCCCAAGCCCGGCGGAACTGGGGGTTTGGGGCCTCGTCGTGGAGGATGCCAACGATCTGGGCCGGGCCCGGGCGGCGGTCCAACGGGGAGACCTGGCCTTCGTGTTCTCCGCCGTGGAACTGGGGAAGGACGAGACCCGGGCCCTGGAAGCGGCCTACGCGGCGGCGGGGATCCCTGTGGTGTCCAACAACTCGGCCCACCGCTGGACCCCGGACGTGCCCATGCTCATTGCCGAGGTGAATCCCGGCCACACGGACATCATCCCCATACAGCAAAAGAACCGGGGCTGGGACCGGGGCTTTATCGTGGTAAAGCCCAACTGCTCGATCCAGAGCTACATGACCCCGGTCTGGGCTCTCATCCAGGCGGGTTACGGGGTAAGGCGCCTGGTGGTAACGACCATGCAGGCCGTGTCCGGGGCGGGTTACCCCGGCGTGCCGAGCCTGGACATAATCGACAACATCGTCCCCTATATCGGCGGCGAAGAAGAGAAGAGCGAAGAAGAGCCCCTGAAGATCCTGGGGAGCATCGCCGGGGGCAGGATTGAGGCCGCCCGGGAGCCGGTGATCAGCGTCCACTGCAACCGGGTACCCGTATCGGACGGCCACACGGCCTGCGTCAGCCTGGAATTCGGCGGCCGGAAGCCTTCTCTAGATGAGATAAAGTCAATCTGGAGCGGGTTCAGCGCCCTGCCCCAGGAACTGGGCCTGCCCATGGCGCCGGAGCGGCCCATCATCATCCGGGAGGAGGCCGACCGGCCCCAGCCCCGGAAGGACCGGGATGCGGACAAGGCCATGGCGGTAACCCTGGGGCGGGTCCGGCCCTGTAAGGTCTTTGATATCCGCTTTACGGCCCTGTCCCACAACACGGTCCGGGGGGCCGCCGGCGGGGGCATCCTCAACGCGGAACTCCTCAAGGCCAAGGGCTATCTGGGGTAATAGCGCTCCCTGCGCTCTGTATACGGAAGGGGCAGGAAAATGCTATAAGAAAGCATGGCAGCAAAGACCTTTCCCTTAGACAAAACTCAGCTTGAGGAACTCAGCCGCCGCTACCCGAGCCCCTTCTATCTCTACGATGAACAGGCGATCCGGGAGAACCTCCGGCGGCTGCGGCGGGCCTTTGCGGTGTTTCCCTCCTACCAGGAGCACTTCGCGGTCAAGGCCCTGCCGAACCCCTTTATATTAAAGATCCTTGCCGGTGAGGGCCTGGGAGCCGACTGCTCAAGCCTCCCGGAGCTGCTCCTGGCGGAGATGGCGGGCATCCGGGCTGAGGCCATCATGTTCAGCGCCAACGAGACCCCTGCGGCGGAGTACCGGAAGGCCCGGGAGCTGGGGGCCATCATCAACCTGGACGACCTGAGCCATATTGATTTCCTGGAGCGGACCGCAGGCCTGCCCGGGCTCGTCTGCTGCCGCTACAACCCCGGCCCCCTCAAGGAAGGGAACGCCATCATCGGGAAGCCCGAGGAGGCCAAGTACGGTTTTACCCGGGAGCAGCTTTTCGAGGGTTACGCCCTACTCCGGGACAAGGGGGTACGCCGCTTCGGCCTCCACACCATGGTGGCCAGTAACGAGCTGAGGCTCGACTACCACCTGGAGACCGGGCGGCTGCTCTTTGAGCTCGCTGTGGAGATTAAGGCGCGGCTCGGAATCCGTCTGGAGTTCCTGAACCTGGGGGGCGGTCTGGGGATTCCCTACCGGCCCGAACAAGAGGCCGTCTCCTGGAAAGCCCTGGCAGCCGGATTAAAGCAGCTCTACGACCGTATATTAAAGCCCGCCGGCCTGGACGGCCTGGGTATCCGCACCGAGTACGGCCGGCCCATCACCGGGCCCTACGGCTGGCTCGTGGCCCGGGCTATCCACGCCAAGCATATCTACCGGGAGTACATCGGCCTGGACGCCTCTATGGCGGACCTGATGCGGCCGGCCCTCTACGGGGCCTATCACCACATCAGCATCCCCGGTAAGGAAGGCTGGCCGGACACCGGGACCTACGACATCGTGGGGAGCCTTTGCGAGAACAACGACAAGTTCGCGGTCCAGCGCCGGCTCCCGAAGATCGACACCGGGGAATCGGGCGACTGGGTGATAATCCACGATGCCGGGGCCCACGGCCGGGCCATGGGCTTTAACTACAACGGCAAGCTCCGTTGCGGGGAGCTCCTGCTCCGGCCCGATGGTTCGGTGCGGGAGATCCGACGCCGGGAGACTGTGGAAGACTACTTCGCCACCCTGGACCTGGAATCCCTGGCCCAATTTACCCATTAAAGTCGCGCGTACCTAAGGAGACAGACCATGCTGCAACGGAATCCCTGTTTGGCGAATATCAAGGCGGGATATCTCTTCCCGGAGATTGCCCGGCGGCGGCGGGAGTTTGCCGCCGCCCACCCCGGCACGGCCACCCCGGAGGGCCGCATCATCAGCCTGGGGGTGGGGAACACCACAGAACCCATCCTGCCCCATATCGACCGGGGCCTCGTCGAGGGGGCCCGGCGGCTGGCTACCGTGGAGGGCTACTCGGGCTATACCGACGAGGGCTTCCTGGAGCTGCGGGAGCGTATCGCGGCGGTATTCTACCAGGAAACGGGGCGACAGGGCAAACCCATCAGTCCCGCTGAAGTCTTTATCTCCGATGGGGCCAAGTGCGACATCGGGCGGCTGCAACTCCTTTTCGGGGCCCGGGCGCCGGTAGCGGTCCAGGACCCCTCTTACCCGGTCTATGTGGACGGTTCGGTTCTGGCGGGGGCCGCCGGGGCCTGGACCGGCACGGGCTATCAGGATATCAGCTACCTCCCCTGTACTGCGGACAACGGCTACTTCCCCGATCTTTCGCTCCTGCCAAAGGACGGCCTCTGCTACTTCTGCTCCCCCAACAATCCCACGGGGGCTGTTGCGAGCCGGGATCAGCTTAACGCCCTGGTAACGGCGGCCCGGGAACGGGGGACCCTCATCATCTTTGATGCGGCCTACGCCGAATACATCCGGGACCCCGGCCTGCCCAGGACCATCTTCGAGATTGAAGGCGCCCGGGAATGCGCCGTCGAAGTAAACTCCTTCTCCAAGCCCGCAGGCTTTACGGGAGTGCGCCTGGGCTGGACCGTCGTCCCCCGGGAACTGCGCTACGCCGGGGGGGAAAGCGTCAAGACCGACTGGGAACGGGTCTCGGGGACCATCTTTAACGGGGCCTCCAACATCGCCCAGTGGGGGGCCCTGGCCGCCCTGGACGAGGAAGGGAGGCGGGAGATGCGGGAGCTTTGCGACTTCTACCTGGGCAACGCGGCCCTGATCCGCGCCGCCCTGCACCAGCTCGGTATCGCCTGCGTGGGGGGGGATAACTCGCCCTATATCTGGGCGCACTTCCCCGGCCGGGATAGTTGGGAGGTCTTTGGGGAGATCCTGGAGAAATGCCGGGTAGTAACCACCCCTGGTTCGGGCTTCGGGCCGGCGGGACAGAGCTTTATCCGCTTCTCGGCCTTCGGGCACCGGCAGGATGTGGAAACGGCCTGCGCTCGCCTCCAGGCGGGCCTGGAGGCGGGTTGGCTCCGCTACAGAGCCCGTGCGCCATTCGGCGTTGCCGAAGGGCGGTCTAGTTTGCATAGCAAACTAGACTATTAGACCGTGGGGGACGGTCCAGGGCCCGCCGTCTCTATAGCGGGCACAGCCGT
>JAITON010000190.1 GCA_031289935.1 Treponema sp. | reverse complement strand
TAGCATAGCAGCATGAGCGAAGTTCGTGCCGATGAGTTGGAAGACAACGATTTTGATACGATTTTATCACCGGATATTGAGTTTTCCGGGAGCCTCAAGTTTGCCAGGCCCTTTCTAATCCGGGGGCATGTCTCGGGGGATATTGACGCCCAGGGGCTTCTGGTGGTGGACGAGGAGGCGGTGGTGGAGGCGGATATCAGCGCTTCCAGGGTGATTATCAAGGGGACCGTTACCGGGGATGTCTCCGCCGGGGAAAAGGTGGAGCTCACCGTTTCTGGCAGGCTCAGGGGGAACGTAAAGGCCCCGGAGATCTTTATGGAGACGGGTTGCGTTTTTAACGGCCTCTGTACTATGACGGAGAAAAAGGCCGCCCGGGTATGAGGCTCCATGCTTGGGGGCGCCGGGGGCTGCTTCTCTTGGCGCTGATCCCTGCCGCACTGGTGGCCCAGACTCAGGCCCGGCCCGATGCCCTGGCGGAATACCGGAACGGGAACTATGCCCGGGCCGTATCTATCTGCCAGAGTGAATTGGCGGCCAATCCCAATAACCTGGATTCCCATGTGGTAATCTGCTGGAGCCTGATCCAATTGGGCCGTTACGACGAGGCCCGGCGCTACGGTCTTGAGGGCCTCAGACTATCCCGTTACGATTTCAGGCTCATCGAAATCATGGGGGAAGTGAATTACTATATGGGGCAGAACAACGAGGCCCTGCAGTATTTTCAGGATTATATCAATATGGCCCCCGATGGCGCCCGGACCGCCGAAGTTTACTATTATATAGGGGAGATTTACATCCGCCTGGGCAAGTACCGCCACGCGGATATTGCGCTGTCTACGGCGGTTTATTATACGCCGGGGAACGCCGTCTGGTGGTCCCGGCTGGCCTATGCCCGGGAAAGCGCCGGGGATCTTTCGGAGGCTATCGGCGCCTACGAGCGGGCCCTGTCTCTGAACGCCAATCTTTCCGATGCCCGCCGGGGGCTTGACCGGGTCCGCGCTTCCCTGCGGCTGCCCTAGGGACCTGGTTTCCTTCCATGCCCTCTATTCTGATACAAACCCTGGGTTGCAAACTCAATCAGCTTGAAAGTGAAGCTATGGCTGCGTCTTTTAAGCGGGCCGGTTTTACCCTTACCAGCTCTGCGGGGGAAGAGAAGGCCGACCTTATTCTGATCAATACCTGCACGGTTACCTCCAGGGCCGAGCAAAAGGCCCGGCGGCTTATCCGCCAGGCCCTGCGGGAGAATCCCGCCGCCCGGGTTATCGTTACCGGCTGCTACGCCCAGATGGAGGGAGCGGCGATTGCCGCCCTGGGTGCTGCCCTCAGGGTGGCCCCGGAAGGGCCGGGTGGCGGGGGCCGGCTCTTGGTGGCCGGGGAGGACCGTAAACCGGCCCTGATGGCCCTGCCGGACTATCTTGCGGGGCGATCCGGGGACCTGGATGCGGCCCTGAGCGCGTGGCAGGAAGCGTTTGCGCCGGTGGCGGGTCCAGGGGCCGCCCGGGGAGCCGCCCAGGAGGCAGTCCCTTGGGCCGCCCAGGGGGCCGCCCAGGGGGCCGCCCAGGAGACGGTCCCCAGGGCCGCCCTGGAGACGGTTCCCAGGGCCGATCCCTTTGTCTTTAGGCCGGAGGACTTTTCCTTCCATTCGCGGGCCTTTCTCAAGATACAGGACGGCTGTAATCAGGGCTGTAGTTTCTGCCGCTCGGTTCTCGCCCGGGGAAAGAGCCGGAGCCTGAACGCGGATGAGGCGCTTGAACGGCTCCGGGCTCTGGAGGAAGGGGGCTTTGCCGAGGCGGTTATCACGGGACTGAATATCGGCCAGTACCGGGACCCGGGCCGGGGGCTGGACCTGGGGGGGCTCCTCCGCTTCCTCCTGGAGGGGACCGCGCGTATAACCCTGCGGCTCTCTGCCCTGGAACCCGATGGGCTGGGGGGGGGCTTTTTCGAGCTCCTCTCTAACCGGCGGATCCGGCCCCACTTCCACCTTTCGGTCCAATCGGGCAGTCAGGCCGTGTTGAACCGCATGGGCCGGCGCTATTCCCCGGCGGATATAGAGGCCCTGACCGCAGAGTTTCGCCGCCTGAAGGACGATCCCTTTCTGGCCGCCGATATTATTGCCGGCTTCCCCGGAGAAACGCCCGAGGATTTTAAGGCCACGCTGGAACTCTGCGAAAGGACCGGTTTTGCCTGGATTCACGCCTTTCCCTATTCCCCCCGGCCGGGAACACCGGCCTACGATTTCGGGGGCCGGGTGGGCAACGGGGAGGCGGCCTCCCGGGTGGAGGCCCTGCTGGACCTGGCCCGCCGGGGACGGGCCGTCTACATAGGCCGCTGGCTGGGTCGAACCGTAGAGGCCGTGGTCCGTGCCGGGGGCCTGCCGCCGGGTTTTGATGCGGCGGTCTCGGAGAATTACCTCAACCTGCTGCTGCGCCGGGAGCCTGGCGAGGGACCCCTGAGGCCGGGCGCCAGGCTCCGCTGCCGGATCGCGCCCCTGCCGGAACTCCCCGGCGCCGGCCGCTTTGACGCCGCAGGCCTTGCCTGTGTTTGTTAAAGCCGTCCGCCGTCCGGTCCCTTCCGTGGACTTGACCATCCCAGGCTTATCGTGTATTTGTTTTACTTGGTGCATAACGATATAGGAGGAATCGCCCGGATAGAACGGTAGTACCCTTTAAGGCCTGGGTGCTGGGTTCGATTTCCGGGCGGCTCAAATGGTGTCCATTGCCTTTTCAGGCGGCGGGACCGGGGGGCATATCTACCCCGGCTTGGCCGTGGCCGCCCATCTGGAGAAACTCACGGGCTGTCGTATCTTCTGGATCGGCTCCAAAACGGGTATAGACCGGGCCATCGTGGAAAAGGCGGGGCTGGAGTTCTTCGGCATCAGTTCCGGGAAGCTCCGCCGGGAGATCAACTTTCGCAATCTCGTCGATATTTTCAAGGTCATGGCCGGTTTCTTCGGCGCCCGGAGGATTCTCCGGCGGGAAAAACCGGCCCTGCTCTTTTCCAAGGGCGGCTTTGTGAGCGTGCCTCCCTGCGCGGCTGCGGCCTCCCTGCATATTCCGGTCTGTACCCACGAGTCGGACTACAGCCCCGGCCTGGCAACCCGGCTCAACGCCCGGTTTGCGGGCATCATCTTTACCGCCTACGAGGAAACCGCCGCCTTTTTCCCCCCGGCCGCCCGGACCAAGCTGCGGGTCCTGGGAAATCCCGTCAGGCCGGAGTTTCACGGCGCTGGCCCTGAGCGGGGACGGGCCTTCCTGGGCCTGGGGCCCGGGGAGCGGATTCTCCTGGTCCTGGGGGGAAGCCTGGGGGCCCGGCAGCTTAACGAACTGGTCCGGGAGAGTCTGCCGGAATTGACCCGGCATTATACCGTGGTCCACCAGACCGGGCCCCAATCGAACTGGGATATTCCTGCGGGGGAGCGCTACCGGCCCTATCCCTTCATTTATGACGAGATGCCCCAGGTGGTCGCTGCGGCGGAGTTGGTCCTTTGCCGCAGCGGCGCAGGCACGATCTGGGAATGCGCCGCCCTGGGAAAGCCCATGATCCTTGTGCCCTTAGCCGGTTCCGGTACACGGGGCGATCAGGTGGAGAATGCCCGGCATTTCCAGAGGGCTGGCGCCGCAGAGGTCCTTACCGGGGAGGCCGTGCAGGCGGCAACCCTGGCAGCTCTGGTAGCGCGTCTTGCCGGGGACGAGGCGCGGCGGCGATCCATGGGGGAGGCCGCATCCCGCTTTGCCGGCGCCGATGCGGCGGCGCTTATTGCGGCGGTTCTCCGGGACGAGATAAAGGACAGACTATGAGCCAGGGTATGCCGGTAGAAATCATCGATATCGTTTTTGCGGTCCTCATCATCGTGCTGGTGATCCGGGGCATCATGCGGGGTTTTATCGAAGAGATCGCTTCCATGGCGGCCCTGATTCTGGGGGTTTGGGCGGCCCTTATTTTCCGGGTCCCCGTTGCAGCCTTTATCCGCAGCCACTGGCTTCCCGATGTCCGTTTTGTACCGGATATCCTGGGCTTTCTGGCCATCCTTATCGCCGTATTCCTGTTAATTAAGTTTATCGGCTTGCTTCTCAAGGGGATCGCCCAGCGGATACTCCTGGGCGGCCTGGACCGGCTCCTGGGGGCGGTTTTCGGGCTCCTGGAGGGGCTCACGCTGGTCTGTCTCGTCCTGTTGCTCCTTGCGGCGCAGCCTCTGATCGATCTCCGGGCGGTTCTGGAGGCGAGTCTTTTTGCCCGGTATCTCCTCCCCCTGGCCGGGGTGGCGGTAGACAGCCTGATGATGAATGCTCCGGGGGTCTTGGACGATGTTTGAGAACGTGCTGGGCCAGCGTGCCGTGGACCAGCTTGCGGCGGATGTTGCCGGGGGCCGTCTCGCCCCCTCCATACTCTTTCGGGGGCCCGAAGCCTCGGGCAAAGGAACGGCTGCCCTGGAGCTGGGCCGGGTCCTCTCCTGCGAGGGCCCGGCTGCCGGTCATGCTGCCTGGGACTGCCCCTGTCCCGCCTGTGCAAAACACCGGCGCCTCAACAACCCGGACCTCCTGGTCCTGGGCCCCCGCTCCTTTTCTGCGGAAATCAGCGCATCGGCGGCGGCTTTTGCACGGGAAAGGGGCCAGGGATCGGCCCGTACCTTGTTTATCCGGGCGGTACGGAAGCTGCTCCTCCGCTTTAACCCCGTCCTCTGGGATGATGACCCCAAGGCTGCCAGGATCGCCCCCCTGGTGGAGGCCCTGGACGCGGACCTGGACGAGCTGATGGCCGGGGGGGATTTTACGGAAAAACAGCGGGAATCGCTGCTCAAGGACGCGTACAAGCTGGAGGCCGAGGGGATAGCCGAGATGATCCCCGTGTCCCAGATCCGCCAGGCCGCCTGGTGGTGCCGTACCGCGCCCCTGGGGCGGCGGAAGCTCCTCCTCATCGAGAACGCCGGCCGTATGTTGGACGCCGCCCGGAACAGCCTCCTCAAGCTCCTGGAGGAACCGCCGGACCGGGTGAACATCCTGCTCAGTACCGTCCAGGGGGACGCTCTGCTGCCCACGATCCGGTCGCGGCTCCGGCCCTATCGTTTTATACCCCGGGACGCCGCAGTAGAGCAGGAGATTATCCGCCGGGTTTTCCGGGACCCGGAGCCTGGGGCCGGTACCACGGCAGGGGGGCTCAGGGACTACCTCAATGCCTTCCTGCCGGTTTCCCGGGACCGCCTCCTGCCCCTGGCAGCCTGCTTTGCCGCTTCTCTGGCCCGGCAGTGCGTCCCCTCGCTCCGGGGGCGGGCCTTGCGGCGGGAGCTCCCGCCGCCGCTGGTTTCCCTGGGGAAGCTTTGCGCCGCCCTGGCGGAGCCCGCTCGGGCGGAGACCGCCCAGGACTGCGGCGCCGCTATTCAGGCCGTGATGGCCGGAGCGGAGAAGTTCGAGGCGCCGGGGCTTTTTAACCTTTTCCTGGAAAGCCTCCTGGGCCTGGCCTCCCGGAGTCTCCGGGAATCCGCTACCCTACCCGGCCCCAGCGCCACAGTCCTGGCGGATATCTTCCGCAGCCTTGCCGCCGAGGCCGCCGCCGCCGTAGGGAGCTATAACCAGAACCCGGCCCAGGCCCTGGAACGCTTTGCCGTGGAATTCAAACAGCGGGCGGCGGCCCTGGTATGAGCAATTTTTACCAGAAGGCCCTGAAAAAGAACCATAAACTTACCCCGGAACAGCTTACCCGGCTCCTGCTCACGGCCTCGGAGGAGATTGACCGGCTGGAGTCGGCCCTGGATTCCCTGAACGAAGGGGTCCTGGTCTGCGACACCCAGCATATCATGGTCATGGCAAACCAGTATGCCCAGCGTTTCCTGCCCTTTTTCCCCCGGCACCCGGGAAAGAATCCCATCTGGTTTGCGGCGGCGGATGAGCGGATCGGCAGCTTTTTGGAGAAGACCCTCCACGAGGGCGACCGGGTGGAGGACCGTGAATTTGAGCTGGAGGTCCGGGACCAGATGCGGATCTTCAGCATCAGCATCTTCCCCCTGGTGCGGAAGGGGCAGGTTACGGGCTCTCTGATTCATGTGGAGGATACCACCGAAAAGCGGAGTAAGGAGGCCCAGCTCAGGCGGATGGAAAACCTGGCGAGCCTGACCACCCTGGCCGCCGGGGTGGCCCACGAGATCAAGAACCCCCTGGGCTCCCTGTCCATCCATGTTCAGTTGATACAAAAGGCCCTGGATTCCAACAAGGAGATTTTCTACCGGGCCCACCCTGAAGGCAAAAGTGAGGCCGGCCCGGAACCGGCCCGGTATTTGGAGGCCATGGATAAGTACATCGCGGTGATCAATGAAGAAATCGACCGGCTGAATCACATTGTGGTTGATTTTCTCTTTGCGGTCCGTCCCATGGACATGATCTTCCTGGAAACCGACCTCAATGCCCTTATCCAGGATCTTGTCGGGTTTGTCCGCTACGAGCTGGAAGAAGCGGGGATAGAGCCGGCGCTCTCCCTGGACGCGAAGCTTCCCCTGGTGGAGTTTGACGAGCGTTTTATGAAGCAGGCCCTGCTCAATCTGGTCAAGAACGCCATTGCCGCCATGCCCGGGGGAGGCGTGCTGACCATCAAAACCAGGCAGAGCGATACCGAGGTTTTCGTCAGTATCGCCGATACCGGTACGGGCATCAGCGAGGCGAACCGTTCCAAGATTTTCGAGCCCTATTTTACCACCAAGAGCACCGGTACCGGGCTTGGGCTGACCCTGGTGTATAAAATCGTCAGGGAGCACCGGGGAGAGGTGAGCCTGCGGTCCCGGGAAGGAGAAGGGGCCTGTTTTACCATCAGTCTGCCTATCCCCCAAAAGGCTACGCGGCTCATCGGGTTTGAAGGAAGCCTGCTGCAGGGTGTGTAGTTTGCACTGCAAACTATACGATGAGACCGGGAATTCCCCTTTTTTTTCAGGATTTTCCCGGTTTTTCAACAATTTTCCCACAAAGCGCTTGACAATATTATCAGGAAGGGATACACTTACGCCATGTTAACGGCACGAAGTTTTGAACAAAGCAGCGCAATCCCGGCCACTGGCCACTATAGTCTAGTTTGCGCAATGCAATCCGGTAGGATTGCACGCGAACTGGACCGTCATCCTACCGGATTCGGCCTGGTTAAATGTCCCGAACCCCCACCCCCCCCCCCCCCCCCCATACTATAATCTCGCCCGGCGTGACCCGCCCCGGGTAATGCGTGACCCGCCCCGGGTAACGCG
>JAITON010000060.1 GCA_031289935.1 Treponema sp. | reverse complement strand
GCAGGACAAAATCCTGATCGCCGATATTACCGAAATTTCCAGACGGGCCGAATACTTTCGAAAAGTTCACCGGATCGAGAGTCTGAAGACGGGGGGGGGGGGGGGGGGGTGAATCCATCTCCAAACCAACCGATAATATAATTACATGAAACCGACAAAAATGCACCCTTCGGCCCGGATTCTCACGGTTCTGCTCATGTTGTTCGCCGTTGTCTTTGGCCCGCTGGCCGCTCAGGAACCGCCCCTGGAATCATTGCCTGAGACGGCCCCGGGAGAAAATCCCGCCGCCCTGCCCCGGAGCTTCCGGAGTATAGACCTGGGTATGTCCCTGGAGGAGCTCAGGAGCGCCCTGGCCCAGGATGGTCTTTTCCGCTACCGGGGAGACCAGGCTTGGGGCCTTGAGGTGGACCTGGATACTGCGGGACTGTCCTTGCTGCCCTTCGCCGGGAACCTAAGCCAGGTAGAGGCTATTGGCATATCCTTTATCGACCGGGCCTTTTTCCAGCTCAACGAAGGGCAGGTCTATATTATGGCCTTTTCCCTGAACACCCGGCTCGTGGACCACTATTCGGTGTACAGTTCCCTGGCGGAAAAATACGGCGAACCTGATACCATCAACCCCAGAGAGGCGGTCTGGGAGCGCGGCGGCATGCGGCTTTCCCTGGAACGGCCCTTAACGGTGAAATACATTGATACGGATGTCTTCGGCCGGCTCCTTGACGCTGCCAAGGTGGAAGAAGCCCAGGAATTCCAGCGCCGGGAGGAATTTCTCAATGCTTTTTAGACCCGCTTCTTTCCTGTATATAACCCTGGCGATTCTGTTCCTGGGAGGGGCCGCCGGCTGCCAGGGGGAGCATATTAAGCGTCTGGAAACCCGGGACCTGCTGCTGGAAATTACCGGGGGCCAGGCCGGTATCAGCGCGGAAATCGCCCGTACCGGCGAGGAACGGGCCCAGGGCCTGATGTACCGCGAGACCCTGGCCGATGGCGAGGGGATGCTCTTTGTCTTTGACCGGGACCAGATCCTTTCCTTCTGGATGAAGAACACACTGATCCCCCTGTCCGTTGCCTTTATCGCCCACGACGGCACGATCCGGGAAATTCACGATATGCAGCCCCAGGATTTGAGCGGGGTCTCTTCATCCCGGTCGCTCCGCTATGCCCTGGAGGTTCCCCAGGGCTGGTTTGACCGGGCCGGTATCAAGGTGGGGGACCGGCTCCTGCTTCCCGAAGACTTTTAGCCCGGCCAGTATACCAGGCTGTTCCGGTCGGGGAAGAAGCCCAGGGTCCTGAGGGCCCCGGTGTATTCCGACCGGGCGGCCGATATCCCGTTGATGGTTTCGACGACCAGCTTCCGTCCTCCCTCCGGCGGCCTCAGAAAGCCCAGAATGAGGGGCAGGTCTGCATCCCCCGGCGGGACCAGGACCCGGAGTTCCCGGCCGTTTCTACAGGAAACCGCAGCCAGCGTGGAGCCCCGGCAGCAGAACCGCGCCGAGGCGATCCGGACCGGGAGCCGCCCGTCCATGCCGTCGATGTCAAGCCCCGCCGGGCTTGCGGGGTCCGCCGCGTTCATCCAGTATATGCCGCGCTCATCGCCAGCCTGCTCCAGGGCTTCGGCAATATCCGGTGGAGCAAATTGCAGAGAATTGACGCCTCCAAAGAAACGGCCTGCCATGAGCTCCCCCGCTAGTTCCAGCCGCCGGATAGCCGGGAGCAGGGCGCTCCAGGAAAGCGCCGGCGCTTCCCGCTCCAGGAGGGGCCGGGTCAGGAGCCCCCAGCGGCGGAGCAGAAAGAGGACCCGTTCGCGATTCAAACTCTCCTCGTCCAGTAGATCCGGCTCACCGGCCCAATCCTCCCCGTCCAGGCCGCCGCCCAGAGCAAACCACTTGCCCGCCACCGGGGGACCACCCCGCCATCGGTTGCGCAGCGCCCTTGGTACGGCCCGCGGCAGGAGCCGCCCTGCCGGGTGGCCGGGAACCGGGACCGTGCGGCGTTCACCGGCAAAACGGGCCAGATCCCTGGGGATAAAACCCTCGGTCAGGGCCCGGCGGAGGGGCTCAAAGCTCTCGGCGCTCAGACGGCCCTTCCAGACCTCCTCCCAGAGCCGGGCCGCCGTAGAGGGGCTGTCCCCCCCAAGCCGCTCCTTGATGTCCCAGAAATCCCGGCCCGTATCCAGAAAGTCCCCGGGCAGAGCGCCTTCAAAGGGCGGCCCCCCGGGGTCAAGGATCAGGGCCAGGTCATCCGGAGCCGCAAAGGCGATCTTCTCCCGGCCCGCCCCGTACCAGAGAAGCTTCCCCGCCTCAAGCTCCCGGTCCAGGAGCTCCAGACGGTAGCCGGGGAAGCGGACCGCCAGGATATCCCGTTCCCAAATTTCCGCCGGAAGGGCATAGCCCGCCAGGGCCGGGGGAAAGGCGAAGCTATCCCCAGCGGGGGCCCGAAGGGTTTCCCCGGGCCGGTGAATGGCGATACCCTGACGGAGGGCTAAAAAAGGCAGAAGCAAGGCGGCGGGCTTTTCTGAAATCCTCTTTGGATGTCCTTTCCGGCTCAACCTGAGGAGAATTTCCAGGTTTTTACGGTCGCAGACCAGATTGCTTCCGGCATCCGCCACACTGACCCCCAAGACCAATTCCCCGGCGGATGCCAGGGCCTCTGCGGCGGCGGAAATTTCGGCCGGACCCGCCCCAAAGACGGTGGCCAGGGTCTCTACAGGAACCGGCCCCTGGCAGCGGAGCCAGGGACCCAGACAGGCCAGGGAATCGACGGCCCAGACTTCCCGGCGGTCCCGGTGCACCAGATTTTCCCCCACCCAATAAAGCCGGCCGCCCAGGTGAGGATCGGCAGCCAGGACCTGACGAAACGGCTCCGGCAAGGCCCGGCTTAGGGTCTCCCACTCAGGCCGGGGGATGGCGATCCGCTCCTTGACCCACTCGGCAAGGCTGAGCTCGTCCTGAGGCGCCCAATCGGGAAGCTCCCGCCGGAGCCGGGCGCTAAAGTCCGCTACAAGCCCTGCCGGCAAAACAGGCCGCCGGGCGCCGTTGTTCAGAGCCTCCCGGATAACCCGGTCTCCCAGGGTTTCATCCCTGGATACGTTCCAGCTTTCATTCGAAAGTTCTGTTCCTCCGGGCCGCTCCCGAAGGTCAGGCCGCTCATCATACTCGTAGAGCAAGGCGCCGGTAGTTATCCAGACCAGATGCTCTGCGAAGGGGCTGGGACGATGGCTGCGGAAAAAGGCGAAGCCCAGGGCCCTGGTACCGATATCCGCAAAGAAAGCCGCGAATCCCGGCATATCAAACTGATCCCGCAGGCAGCTCCGCCAGGCTTCGACCGTGACGGGGAAGTCCGCTTGACCGGCCACCCGGTCGTAGAGGTCTTTAGCCCGGCGGCGGAGCACCCAGAGGGGGGTCCGCTTGCCAAAGGAGGCCCGGGGCAGGAGCAGGGACCGTTCCGCCGTCTCCCGGAAAGCCGCGCCGAAAACCCCTGAGGTCTCAAGCCGGCGGCGGAAACAGACCTCAGCCCGGCTGCCATCACCCGCCAGACTGAGGAGGGCCCCCCGGACCGCTTCTTCGGGATCCACGGCGCCGGTCCGGACCAAAAAGAGGAGTATGCCGTTATCATCGGCCTGGACTTCCACCCGGCTGCCGGACCGGTCCTCAAATTCCTGGGCCAGGGCCATGGACAGGGGATAATTGACCGCCTCGCCCCGGAAGGTATGGAGGATCACCTGACGGATATCCCGCTGGTTACCGGGGTCCTCGATAATTTCGATGGGGAAGAAACTTCCCGAGGGCAAAGCGCAACCGCCCTGGGCCCGTTCCTGGCGGCTGAGAAAATCCCCCAGGGCCGTGGCGGCATCATCACTTAAGGCAGGAAGCGCCGGACTCCCGCCGCGATTGTATGCCTCGAAGAGCTCCAGGACACGGCGGCTCAGGACCGGGCTCCGGTAGGCCGCATCGGCCTTCCAGAAGGGGGCATAGCCCGAGGGTTTTCCCCGGGGGACCACGGTTACCGCCTCGGGGCCGATGGCCGTGATCACCCAGGACCGGGCGCCGAACTCGAAGTGATCCCCCAGCCGCCGCTCCCAGACGAATTCTTCGTCCAGTTCGCCGATACGAGCGCCGCCGGCCAATCGCATGGCGTAGTAACCCCGGCTGGCAATGACCCCGCCGGAGAGATAGAGCAGGAACCGGGCCCCTGCCGAGGCGCTCAGCTCCCCGGAAGCTTCATCCCGGTACAAGAGGGGCCGCAGTTCCCGTACCCGGTCTCCGGCAACGGAACTTCCGGTAGTTTTGCCGGGCCCCGCCGCCGGGAAGGAGTAACCGGCAAGCATCCCTGCCACCGCGTCAAAGGAAGCGCGGTCCAGGCTGCGGAAGACCCGGAAACCCCGGATAAGCTCATAGAGTTCGGTATCTATCCGGGGCTTTTCGATACAGAGAGCTAGGATGATCTGGGCCAGCACGTCCAGGGGATTGTCGACAGGGGCAGTCTCCTCAATTTCCCGGTCCGCCACCGCCCCGGCCAGGGCCGCCGTCTGCACGAGGTCCAGCCCGTGAAAGGGAACCAGCAGGGCCCGGCTCACAAGGCCCACCCCGTGGCCCGCCCGGCCAATCCGCTGGAGGGCCGTAGCAGCCCCGGCAGGGCTCCCCGCCAGGATTACCTCCTCCACCGCACCGATATCGATACCCAGTTCCAGGGAACCGGTGGCTGCCACGCAGGGAATCTCCCCCGCAGCCAGCCGCTTTTCCACCGCCCGCCGGACCTCCGGCGCCAGAGAGCCGTGATGTACAAAGACCAGTTCCTCTTCGGCAGCCTGGTTCACCAGGAAGGCAATCCGCTCGGCCCGGCGCCGGGAATCAGTAAAGACCAGAATAGCTCTGCCTGCCCGGTCCGGGCGGCGGATCCGTTCCAGGATAATGTCCACCAGTACAGCGTAGCGTTTACTAAAGGCATCAGGCCTTTTCCCCGGCTCCGGCAGGCCCGGTTCCAGCGGCGGGTATTCCACCCTCAGCTCTATCCGCTTCTCTGCCGGGGGCGAGACGATCTGTACCGGCCGGAACCCGCCCGCAAACTCCGCCGCCCGCTCCGGAAGCCTTACCGTGGCGGAGAGGGCCACCCGCTGGAACTCCCCGGCCAGGAGGGCCAAGCGGTCGATCTGGCAGGCCAGGAAGGCCCCCCGTTTACTACCCAGGGCGGTGTGTATCTCGTCCAGAATAACATAGCGCAGGGTCTTAAGCGCCGCCCGGCCCGAATCGGAGAGGAGCAGGATCGCCAGACTTTCCGGCGTAGTGGCCAGGATGGCCGGGGGCCTGGCCGCAAAACGCCGCCGCTGGGCCGCCGTCGTGTCCCCCGAACGGGTCTCCACCCGGATATCCGGAAAGGGCTGCCCCTCCCGCTCAAACCGGGCCTGGAGCGCAGCGATAGGTTCCAGCAGGTTCCGCCTGATATCTTCGTTCAGAGCCTTGAGGGGGGACACGTAGAGGACCGTAAGGACATCCGCCGGGTAGCTCCCTTGGACAAAGCGGGAGATGGCCCCCAGGAAAGCCGTCAGGGTCTTGCCACTCCCCGTAGGCGCCAGGGCCAGTACATGCTCCCCCCGGCCGATCAAGGGCCAGGCTTCGGCCTGCACCGCCGTAGGCTTCCCGTAGGTCTCACTAAACCAGGTGTTGATCAGGGGATGGAAGGGCAAATCCGGCATGAGGAGAGCATAGCACGACAGAAGCTGGGAGAGCTAGGGACGCTCCGGCACTACCGTGTCGGAGACAACCGTCTCCACGCCTCCGCATGCGCTCCCTTACTCTTTTCCCAATTCCACGCTATGCTACTCCCATGACACTACAACAAACCGTAACCATACCCGCCGACCGGCGGCTGCATTTGGACTTTGAGGTGCCGGAAACGCTTAAGCCCGGCGCCGCGCGCCTTGTCCTCACCATTACCCGCA